>DATEIF010000531.1:0-7576 GCA_035279205.1 Vineibacter sp. | reverse complement strand
CGGCGGTGACGTGCACGTCCTGGCGCTTGCGCGCGATCTGGTTGGCGTCCTTCATCACGGCATCGAACTCGGCCTTGGCGATCTCGACCAGGCCGGGATGCGCCACCCAGGTGCCGTCGTGGCCGTCGCCGGCCTCGCGCTTCTTGTCGGCGCGCACCCGCTCCATCGCCGTCTCGTTGGCCGCGGGGTCGTTCTTGATCGGGATCTGCGCCGCCATGCCGCCCATGGCGTGCACCTCGCGGCGGTGGCAGGTCTTGACCACCAGCTGGCTGTAGGTGCGCAGGAAGTGGGTGGTCATCGTCACTTCGCCGCGGTTGGGCAGCACGGCCCAGTCCTGCTCGCGGAATTTCTTGATGAAGCTGAAGATGTAGTCCCAGCGGCCGCAGTTGAGGCCGGCCGAGTGATCCCTGAGCTCCCACAGGATCTCGTCCATCTCGAAGGTGGCGAGGATGGTCTCGATCAGCACCGTGGCCTTGATGGTGCCCTGCGGCACGTCGAGCGCCTTCTGGGCATGCACGAAGACGTCGTTCCACAGCCGCGCCTCGAGATGGCTCTC
Organism: Vineibacter sp.; assembly: GCA_035279205.1. GTDB lineage: Bacteria > Pseudomonadota > Alphaproteobacteria > Reyranellales > Reyranellaceae > Vineibacter. The sequence goes on along the minus strand of DATEIF010000531.1, from coordinate 7,020 downwards.
GAGCTTGGGCAGGTAGAAATAGGTGCCGGTGCCGCGCCCCAGGCGCTCCTTCACGTTGTGGAAGAAGTAGAGACCGAAATCGAACAGCGAACCCGACATCGGCTCGCCGTCGACAAGCAGGTGGCGCTCCGGCAGATGCCAGCCGCGCGGCCGCACGAAGAGCGTGGCGATCTGCTCACCCAGCTTGTAGGCCTTGCCGGTCGACGGCTCGGTGAAGTCGATCTCGCGCCGGTTGGCGGCGCGCAGGTTGATCTGGCCCTCGACCATGTTGGCCCAGGTCGGCGTCGAGGCGTCCTCGAAGTCGGCCATGAAGACGTTGGCGCCGCAGTTGAGCGCATTGATGATCATCTTGCGGTCGACCGGGCCGGTGATCTCCACCCGGCGATCGAGGATGTCCTTGGGCAGCGCCGCCACGGTCCAGTCCGACTCGCGCACGCTCTTGGTCTCGGGCAGGAAGTCGGGCTTCTCGCCGGCGTCCAGCCGCTTCTGGCGCTCGACACGGGCGGCCAGCAGCGCGACGCGCGTCGGGTTGAACCGGCGCTGCAGGTCGACCACGAAGGCGAGCGCTTCGGGCGTGAGGATGGTCTCGAAGCCGGGCTTGAGCGCGCCGGACAGTTCGACGCCCGCGGGAAGCTGAAGGGCTGTCATGGGTTCCTCCGCAACGAAGCCGATAGGGGTCCTCCGCGCCATGGCGGGAGAAGGTCCGATGCTTTAGCCAATCCCCCGGCCGGGCGCCAGCCGCCGCGTCCGCCGGTACGGGCACAGCATCTGCGAAGGCGCGGCACAGGCGGCCGGAGCGCCCGGCAGTGTAGCATCTTTGGCAGGCCCGGCTTGCCGACCCTCCCCTGTCGGCTATGGTGCGCGGGCGCGAAAAGGGGAGCGCCGCCGCACGATGGACACCGCTTATCTCGTCGAATGGTTGAACCTGGTGGGCCGCTGGGCCCACATGATCACCGGCATCGCCTGGATCGGTGCGTCGTTCTACTTCATCTGGCTCGACAACCACCTGCAGGATCCGGCGCAACCGGCCGATGTGGCCAAGGGCGTCGGCGGCGAGGTGTGGTCGGTGCACGGCGGCGGCTTCTACCACGCGCAAAAATACAAAGTGGCGCCGCCGGCGCTGCCGCCGGTGCTGCACTGGTTCAAGTGGGAAGCCTACACCACCTGGATCACCGGCATGTTCATGCTGTGCCTGGTCTACTACTACGGGGCCGACGTCGCCTTGATCGATCCGCTGGTGAAGGACCTGTCGCGCTGGCAGGCGATCGGCCTCGGATTGGCGTTCATCGCCGGCGGTTGGATCGTCTACGACTTGCTATGCCGCTCGCCGCTGGGCAACGATGATGCCGTGCTGGGCGGCGTGCTGGCCTTGCTGTCGGTGGCGGCAGCCTGGGGCCTGTGCCAGCTGTTCTCCGGCCGCGGCGCCTTCATCCATTTCGGCGGCATGATGGGCACCATCATGGTGGCCAATGTCTTTTTCGTGATCATTCCCGGCCAGGGCGAGCTGGTGAAGGCTAAGGCCGAGGGTCGCCTGCCCGATCCCAAATGGGGCGCGATGGGCAAGCAGCGCTCGGTGCACAACACCTATTTCACCCTGCCGGTGCTGTTCACCATGATCGCCAACCACTACGCCGGCGTCACCGGCCACGCCTGGAACTGGGCGATCCTGGTGACGCTGTCGGCGGCCGGCGCGCTGATCCGTTTGTGGTTCGTGCTGCGCCACAAGGGCAATGCGCCGGCACTGCCGCTGGCGGCCGGGCTGGTGATCCTGCTGCTGACCGCCATCGTGGTGGCGCCGCGCGATGAGGTGACCGTCGAGCTGGCCGGCAAGACCGAGTTCGCGCAGGTCGCCAAGACCGTGGCCGAACGCTGTGCCGTCTGCCACGCGGCCAAGCCGACGCGCGAGGGCTTCGCGGCGCCGCCCAAGGGCGTCATGCTGGAGACGCCCGGGCAGATGAAAGCCTATGCCCAGGCCATGCTGCAGCAGGTTTGGCACACCAAGGCGATGCCGCCGGGCAATATCACCGAGCTCTCCGACGAGGATCGCGCCCTGATCGCGCGCTGGGTGCGCAACGGCGCGCCGCTGCGGTAGGCAATCACCTTGGGGCACGTTAGCCTGTCGGCATGAATATCGGATCGGGGTTTCGGAACGGACGCGGCCTGATCGCGGTGCTGGTGCTGATCGCGGCAGCCGCACTGGCATTGCTGGGCAACTGGGGCGGCGGCTCGCCAGCCGATCGCGGGCCCGGCGCGTCCGGACCGCAGCTCGAGGCCCGCGGGCCGCAGGGCCAGGAGCGGGTCTGGGGACCGGCCGTCGGCTTCGCCAGCCGCAACCGGCTGGAGGAGCATTACGACAAGCACGGCGGGGAGTTCGGCAATATTTCGCAGCAGGAGTACCTGCGGCTGGCGCAGGCCTTGCGCGATGCACCGGCCGGCGGTTCGATCTTGGAGTCGATCCGTCGTGACGGTGTTGTGACCCGCTTCGACCGCCGCAGCGGGGCCTTCATCGCCTTCAACCCGAACGGCGTCATCCGTACGTTCTTCCGGCCCAACGACGGCGAGCGGTATTTCCGCCGCCAGCTTGAACGCGATCATTGAGGGCCACGATGACCGGCAAGAAAAAGCTGTCGGATCGCATTGCGGCATGGGACCGCATCGTGGCCACGATCGAGGCCGGCTATGCCTTCGATCTGGACAACTGGCTCAACGACATGGACCTGCGGCGCATGATCGACGATGGCCTGGAGGCCCTGACGCCCCGCCACCATCGTCCGGACAAGGCATCGATGGACCGTCTGGCGGCCAGCGACCGGCGGTTCTTGCGTGCCACTGTCGATGCCGGCAAATGCCTGTGGGGATCGGCGGTGGCGGCACGCGAGGGCTGGCACGCCGACCGCCAATGGTGGTACTTCCGCAAGCCCCGGCTCGGCAACGCCGAGCTGGCCCGCGATATCGACAAGGTGACATGACCGGCATGGCGATCGCCGCATTGAAGAACGAACACAGGCTGAGGCGGCGAGGCATCGTGGTGGGGGGACTGGTCCTTGCCCTGAGCGCGTGCGGCGGCGGCAGTCACAACGACAAGCCCAAGCCGGAGCCGCTGCCGCCGGCCCGCACGGCGGATGGCCGCATCATCGTGCGCGGCCAGGGCCTCACCTACGCGCTGCGTCCGCCGCAGGGCTGGGTCGCCCGCAGCGTGCGTGGTGCCGACCGCTCGACCAAGTCGACCGTGACGGTGGCCGACATCTCGCCCTCGGACGGCGCCCCGGTGCTGATCTCGGGCCAGATGCGCACCAAGAACCGCGAGATCAACTCGATCGAGACCTGGATCGAGCGCGTGACCCTGGCGCGACGCGCCAACGACCGCGACTTCACCATGTCGCGCGCCGGCACGGTCCCGATTTTTGGCGTCCGCCACAGCGAGATGATCGTGCTGGAGAACGGCGAGCCGGAGGAGGGCAGCCCGCCGGTCGATCACGAGGCGGTCGTGCTGGTCGAGGAGCCCGGCGCCATTGCCGAGATCTTCCTGACGGCCAAGACCAAGGATCTGCTGGAGCAGAATCTCCTGACCCTGCGCATGGTGGCGGCCAGCTACAGCCCGGCCAACTGACGGGCGCCTCCGCGCTGATGGCCGGGCTGCCACGTCCCATCACCCACGCCATCCGTTCACAGAGTTGCAATACTGCCTGGATACGCAGCCGACTGTATTTCCCGGCTAGCATCCTCTACGATGCTAGCAGCCGGGCGGCGTGCCGTCTTACGGCATTGAGAATTACATCACCGCAGCCGTATGGCCGCCGTGCCAGCACGTGGCCAGATGTTGCGGGCTGCTCGGTGCGCATGGTGATGAGGAGACATACTCATGCAGCCCGGTAACATTTCTATCGGAATAGCGGCGCAAAAGCCGACATTCGATAAGCAAGGGCATTTCAAATGGCCGGTGCAATTCCAGCTTCAGACCCCGGCACCGCAGGATGGTTGGATGATCCAGAGGATCCTGGCCAAGACGTTTACGTATGCTGCTCAAGGCGTCGGGACCTTGGGCAAATTTGAAGTGCAGGCCGACAACAGTGAATGGAAGGAGGAGGAGGCGCCGACCATCGAATATTGGGAAGCATGGAAGGTTGGAGCGGGCACCAGCCAGATCGATCATGAAGGCAAAATCACCGACTATGATGACGAGTACGAGCAGGCCGGAACCCCCAAGTCACGCGGCATTACCGGTGTCCAAGGGTGGATCAAGTTCTATGTCGGCGAATTGCCGGGAGACTTCGTAAAGATGAACAGCGCGACAAAAGCGTGGGCCGTCAGGTCAACCAGCGTGCAACCTGCTTTCTGGGATGATAAGACGTACGCCACGCGACATGACTTGTTGCTCCGTTGGACCCCGCAGAGCGCGACGTGTACGACGTTTGCGCCGGGCAAGAGCGTCTACGAACTGTGAGGCATCTGCCGGGCCGAGACGCTTCCTGGGATGGAACTGTGGTGTACGATCATCGTGCGCAAACGAGGTTGAACACGATGGTCCAGACTCAGCAGTTTGAGATGCTCTCCCGTGGCAAAGTCATGGTGTCGCACGATGGCCCGGTGACGACCATCGTGATCAACCGGCCCGATGTGCGTAATGCGCTCGACAACGAGAGCGCGCGGGCATTGGGCGAGGCGCTGTGGCGCTTCGATGCCGACGACGGGTCGCGCGTTGCCGTGCTGACCGGCGCTGGCGGCGCTTTCTGCGCCGGCGCCGATCTCAAGCAGCTGGGCGCCGGTGTCGACTATTTCCCGTGGGCGGGCAGCGACGAGGGGCCCCTGCGCGCGGCGCTGTCCAAGCCGGTGATCGCGGCGGTCGAGGGGCATGCCTGCGCCGGCGGGCTGGGTGTCGCCCTCTTCTGCGACATCCGCATTGTCGACGAGACGGCGGTGTTCGGCGTCTTCTCGCGCCGCTGGGGCGTGCCCATGAGTGACGGCACCACGGTCCGCCTGCCACGGATCGTGGGTCAGGGCCGGGCGCTGGACATGTTGATCACCGGCCGCGCGATCGGCGCCGACGAGGCCATCGCGATCGGCCTCGCCACCCGCAAGGTGGCGCGCGGCACCACCCGCGCCGAGGCGGAGAAGCTTGCGCGCCAGGTCGCCGGTTTCCCGCAGATCGCGCTGCGCTCCGATCGCCGATCGGCCTATGACAGCTTCGACCACGCGACCGCCGCCGCCATCCGCCACGAGATGGCGCTGTCGCTGGAGGCGCGCCGGGTTGAATCCCAGGCCGGCGCCGCCCGCTTCAGCGAGGGCGAGGGCCGCGGCGGTGCCTTCGCGACGCCGGCCTCACCGACCGCCGGGAACAATCCCGGGCGGACCAATTGACGACCGCGTCCGCCGGAGCGCGGCAGTATATTTCCGCGGGTTAAGGCGGCGACACGAGGCGCGTCGGGGGAACCGGCGGCGGGAGCGCCGGGGTCTGCGATGGCTGCGCCACTAACATCGATGACGTTCGCCGACGGCAACATCCTGGCCTCGCGCCGGGTGCCGGTCACGACGATCATCATCAACCGTGCCGAGGTGAAGAACGCGCTCGATGCCAAGACGGCGCGCGGCCTGGCGGGTGCCCTCCAGATGGCCGATGCCGATGAAGAGGTCCGGGCCATCGTGCTGACCGGCGCCGGCGGGTGTTTTTGCTCGGGCGCCGACCTGGGTGAGCTGGCCGCCAGTGGAGTCTATCTGCCGTGGGCCGGCGGCGACGACGGACTGCTGGCCGCGCCCCTGTCGAAGCCGGTGATCGCCGCCATCGAAGGGGCTGCCAGTGCCGAAGGTCTGGGCGTGGCGCTGTTCTGCGACATGCGCATCGTCGATGAGACGGCGGCCTTCAGCGTTGCGTCGCGCCTGTGGGGCGGCCCGACGGGCGATGGCACGACGGTGCGCTTGCCGCGCCTGGTCGGCGTCGGGCGGGCGCTCGACATGGTGATCACAGGTCGCGCTGTCACGGCGGAGGAAGCGCTGGCGATGGGCCTTGCCAATCGCAAGGCGCCGCGTGGTGCTGCCCGCATGGAAGCCGAGAAGCTGGCGCTGCAGATCGCGGACCTGCCGCAGACGGCGCTGCTGGCCGATCGGCGATCGGTCTATGAAGGATTTGACCGGGACGAGGCTGCCGCGATCGGACACGAGGTGGCGCTGGCCCGTGCCGCCTACGGCCCCGAAGCGCGGGCCGGCGTCGCGCGGCACGTGCAGCGGACATCGGGCAACGTCAGGCTGTTGCGGGTCTGATCGCCATCGCTACAGTGCGCCATGCCCATCACGACGCTTCTGTTCGACGTCGGCGGTCCGCTCGACACCGAAACGGCGTTTGAGCACGCCGTCGACCGACTGCTGCCGGAAGCGGTGCGCCGTCAGGGCATCGACGTTGCGCCGGCAGACTATGCAGCCGCCTGCGCGGGGGCGGTCGACAGCTTTGCACCCAACCTGTACCAGGCGGTGATCTGGCGCCTGTGCGATGGCGATGTCTTTGCCGCGCATCGCGCCTGGGCGCTGTTCGCGGCCGAGATCGGCAAGCACGAACTGGCCGAGGCGCGGCCCGGCATGGTCGAGCTGCTGGCCGCCCTGCGCGCCTCGGGATTCAGCCTGGGCATCGTCGCCAACCAGCCGCTGAGCTTGCCGGCCAAGCTGGAGCGGCTGGGCATGACGGGTCTCTTCGACAGCGCCGACGGCAGCGCGCAGCTGGGCTTCCACAAGCCCGACCTGCGTCTGTTCCTGGCGGTCTGCGCGCGGCTCAGCGTGGCCCCGGCCGATTGCCTGATGGTGGGTGACCGCATCGACAACGACATCGTGCCGGCGCGCCTGCTGGGCATGCGCACGATCCGCTTTCGTGCCGGTCGCCATGCCGCGCAGGCGCCGCGCAGCTGGACCGAGCTGCCCGACGCCGACGTCACCACGGTCGACGAGCTGGCAACAGCAATCGATCGGCTCGCGTCTTAGTTTCCTCCCCAGCGAAGCTGGGGAGGTGCCCCGAAGGGGCGGAGGGGAGCCGACGTG
>DATEIF010000530.1:0-8137 GCA_035279205.1 Vineibacter sp. | reverse complement strand
GCAGTCGATCTGTGCGCCGGCAATCGGCGCGCCGTCCTCCGACGTCACGCGGCAGTCGACATCGACGCGCCGGCCGGCAATCCCGGGAGCAAGGTCGCCGCCATTGGGCACCGCGGGCGGGTTCTCGCGAAAGAAGGGGCCCAGCACGGTCGACTCGGTAATGCCGGGGCCGCCGGGATTGGCGATGGCATCGACCAGCATCGACACACCCAGCGTGTCGGACAGCAGGATGAATTCCTGCCGCTTGTCATCGCAGAACTTGCCGCATTCGGTCAGGAACTGAATGCCCTTGAACCATTCCTCCGGCGTCACGCGGGTCTCGCGCACGAAATCGTGCAGGTGCCGGATGAACGACGTCATGATCTCGCGCAGGCGCGGATCGCAATCGGACGTGATGCGCGCCAATGCCGCGTCGGTGATCGAATGCTCCGTGAAATGCCGCATGGCTTCCTCCCGATCCCTGATGTGCCGCAGCGATGAACCTCGACCGTAGCACGGGAACGTCCGGATATCCCATCCGGGCGCCTCAGGCGAAGGTGCAGGCCTCGTCGAAGCCCAGGCGCGGGCTGCGGTTATAGACCTTCGACGGATCGCCGTAGCCGATGCCGCAGAGGAAGTTGGTCTTGAAGCGGCCGTCGGGGAAGAAGGCGGCGTCAACCTTGGCATTGTCGAAGCCGCTCATCGGCCCGCAGTCCAGTCCCAGCGCGCGGGCCGCGATGATCAGGTAGGCGCCCTGCAGGGTGCCGTTGCGGAAGGCGGTGGCCGCGGCCACCGCTTGCTGGCTCGGGGCCTTGAACCAGTTGATGGCATCGGGGTTGTGCGGGAACAGCTGCGGCAGCAGTTCGTAGAACTGCGTATCGTAGGCCACGATGGCGACAGCCGGCGCCGTCATCGTCTTCTGGGTGTTGCCGGACGACAGCGCCGGCCGAAGCTTCTCCTTGCCTTCGGCGGTGCGCACCCAGACGATGCGTGCCGGCGAGCTGTTGGCCGACGTCGGCCCCCATTTCATCACGTCGTAGATGGCGCGCAGCTGCGCGTCGCTGACCGGCTTGTCGAGCCAGCCGTTCTGCGAGCGCGCGTCGCGCAGGATCGTATCGAGGGCCTTGTCGTCCAGCATGGATCTCTCGTGCGTGTGACGGGTCAATGAACCGATTGATGACCATGTTCGGGAGCAAAGAAAAGTCGGATCACGACGGCTGATCAAAAACCGGGCGACGGCGGCGAGCCGGGCGCGGCGGCGGCTCGAAGCCCAGCGCCAGCTGGGTCTTGCGCGGCAGGCGGGCGGCAATAACCGCATGAGCGCGGCGGATATAGGCCTTGGTCTGGTCGGCCGGCAGGCGTGCGGGCGCGGCCGCCGCCACCCAGCCGGCCCGTGCCAGATAGGGGCAGGGGCGGAACCCCGGCGCGTTCTTCATGGTGTCGTAGTAGGCATCGTCGGCCTTGAACCACAGTTCGCGACCACGGCCATCATCATCGCGCGGCAGCATGGCGAACATCTTGCCGCCCACCTTGAAGACGATCACGCCTTCCCATTGCACAGTACGGGTGGCGCCGCGCAGGGAGCGGCAGAAGCGGTCGATGGCGGCAGGTGTCATGTTGGAGGGGGACTCTCGATCATGGGCGATACGGATCATGGCCGACGCGCGGTGTCGATTTCCACGGCCGGAGCCTTCAATATGCCGGCATGACAGACCCGACACCACCGTGGCGTCCCGATCGGTTGGGCCAGCGATTGCCGCTGCTGGAGCGCCGCGGCCGCATCCTGCGCGCGCTCAGAGACTGGTTCGACGGCGAGCGGTTCGTCGAGGTCGAGACGCCGGCCCTGCAGCGATCGCCGGGCATGGAGGTGCATCTCAAGGCATTCGCCACCGAGATCGAGGCGCCCGATGGGGCGCGCGCGGCGCTTTATCTGCACACGTCGCCCGAATTTGCGATGAAGAAGCTGCTGGCCGGTGGCGTGCCTCGCTTGTTCCAGTTCGCGCGCGTGTGGCGCAACGGCGAGCGGTCTGATCTCCACCACCCTGAATTCACGATGCTGGAATGGTATCGCGCCGACGCCGACTACGACGTGCTGATGAATGATTGCGAGGCCCTGTTGCGGACGGCGCTGGCGGCGGCCGGCGCCGCGCAGTTCAGCTGGCGCGGCGCAAGCTGCGATGCGGCACAATCCTTCGAACGGCTTTCCGTGGCCGAGGCCTTCGCGCGCTTCGCCGGCGTCGATCTGCTGGCGACCACGCCTGACCCCCACGCGCCCGATGCGCCCGCCCTGGCGGCGGGCGCCGTGCGGGCCGGAATCAGGCCGCGCGCCAGCGATACGTGGGAAGACATCTTCTTCCGCATCATGCTCGAGCGCATCGAGCCGCGGCTGGGGTTCGAACGCCCCACGATCCTCTACGACTATCCGGTATCGATGGCGGCCCTGTCGCGCCCCAAGCCGGGCGATCCACGTCTGGCCGAGCGCTTCGAGCTCTATGTCTGCGGTGTCGAGCTGGCCAACGCCTTCGGCGAGCTGACCGACGCCGCGGTCCAGCGCCGGCGCTTCGAGGCCGACATGGCGACCCGTCGCGCGCTCTACGGCAACGCCTATCCGATTGACGAGGATTTCCTGGCGGCGCTCGAGCACGGCCTGCCGCCCTGTGCCGGCATCGCCCTGGGCTTCGACCGCCTGGTCATGCTGGCCATCGGCGCCGCGCGCATCGACGATGTGCTGTGGTTGCCGGTCGCACAACCGTGACAGCGACATGTGTCGTACGTCCGCCGCCCCCGTCATCCTGAGCGCAGCGAAGGATCTTGCGGTGTTGTTATCTGCACCGTCGGGCCGGGTGATCACCAGCGCCGCCCATCTTTGAACGACGCATCGCAAGGTCCTTCGCTGCGCTCAGGACGACGGGTACGCGCGGGCAGCCAACCCTATCGCGGTTGAAGATCGGCGATCCGCGCCCGAAAACGGTGCTTCTCGTCTTCGGTAGCGTAGGATTTGGTCAGCAGGCTTTCGTAGAGCGCCACGGCGCCGGCGGCATCGCCCTTGTCGGCAAGGAAGATGGCCTTGCGCTCGACGCTCTCGCAGCGGCTGTAGGTCCATTCCAGCGCGATGGCGCGGTCATGGGCCCGCACCGCGTCCTGTGTACGCCCCATCTTGTCGAGCACGACCGCGACATTGTTCAGCATGCGGGCCTTGTCGATCGGGCTGATGTCAGAGGCGGCCAGGTCCTCGAAAATGCCCAGGGCCTTGGCGTAGTCGCCCTTCTCGAACAGCTCGCCGCCGGTTCTGGCCGCCGTCACGTAGTCATCGTAGTTCATGGCGAGCCTCCGGGCCGGCGGGCGCGCTCGAACGCCGCCAGCGCCGCCTGTGCCTTCAGCGCCTGTACCGTCTCGCGCACATCGTGCACGCGCACGATTGCCGCGCCGCGTGCCGCCGCTGCCAGCGCGAGCGCCAGCGATCCACCCAGGCGGCGGCCGGCAACCGGCTCGTCGCTGACGGTGCCGACGAAGCGCTTGCGCGACACCCCGACGACGACGGGCTGACCCAGTGTGGCGATCTCGCCGATGCCGGCGATCAGGGCCAGGTTGTCGGCGAGGGCGCCGCCGACAAAGCCCACGCCCGGGTCGATCGCGATGTTGGCACGCCGTACGCCGGCGGCGATGCTGGCGTCCAGGCGATCGGCGAGGAACCGGCGGGCGGCGGTGAGCGTGTCGCCGGCGCTCTCATCGGCATAGCCGCTCGCCGCGGTGCCGCGGCGGTACATCAGGATCACCGGGCAGCCTTGCGCGGCGACCAGCGGCAGGGCCTGCGGATCATCGCGCAATGCCGACACGTCGTTGACGATGCGGGCGCCGGCATCCAGCGCCGCCCGCATGACATCGGTGCGCCGCGTGTCGATGGACACGACGACCCCGGCGTCGGCCAGGGCCTTGACGACCGGCACGATGCGAGCTGTCTCGTCGGCGACCGACACCTCGACAGCGCGCGGGCGGGTCGACTCGCCGCCAACATCGACGATATCGGCGCCGTCTTCATGCATGCGCAGACCGGCCTCGATGGCGCGGCTGGTGTCGAAATGCACCCCGCCGTCGGAAAACGAGTCGGGTGTCACGTTGACGATCCCCATCACCCACGGCCGGCCATCGGCCAGCGGCGGCAGGCCGGCAAACGTCGACGGCAGGGGTGAAGCGGTCATCGGTTTTGCGCTCAGGCGTCCTCTTCCAGCACGACCTCGTGCGTCACGGTGGCCGTCTGGCGCACCATCGCCGTGGCCGAGCAGTATTTCTCCTCGCTCAGCGACACGGCGCGCTCGACCAGGGCGCGGTTGAGGCCCTTGCCGCGCACCCGGTAGATCACCTTCACCTGCGTGAAGACCTTGGGCGGGTTCTCGGCGCGCTCGGCGGCCAGCTCGACGACCACGTCGCGAATGTCCTGGCGCTGCTTTTTCAGCATCGAGACCACGTCGATCGCGGTGCAGCCGCCCATGCCGATCAGCACCATTTCCATCGGTCGCGCGCCGAGATTGCGGCCGCCGACGTCGGGCGAGCCATCCATGGTCACCGTATGGCCGGAGCCGGACTCGCCGACGAACAAGGCGTTGTCGACCCAGGCGATACGGGCGGTGACGGTCATGCGATACTCCAGCAGAAGGGCAGGGCGCGGACCCTACCCAAAGTGCCGCCCAAAGTCACACGCTGGTGCCTTCTTGCGCCAGAGCAGCGCGCGGCTTAAGTCAGAAAGCATCATTCGGCCGGTGCCGGGCGGGAGGCAGCATGCGCAAGATTGTCATCGTCGCAATCCTCGCCGCGATCCCCGTGGCGGCGTACGCGCACCACGGTTGGAGCAGCTACGATGCCAATACCGTGCTGACGATCAGCGCCCCGATTCTGGAAATGCGCTACCAGAACCCGCATGGCGAACTGGTGATGGAGGATGCCGGCAAGCGCTGGCTGGTGGTCCTGGCGCCGCCGTCGCGCATGGAGTCCCGCGGACTGCCGCGCGAGGCGATCGCCGTGGGCAAGACGGCGACCGTCGTGGGCTACCCCAGCCGCAATACACCGACCGAGATGCGGGCCGAGCGCATCACCGCCGGCGGCAAGACCGTCGAGTTGCGATAAGGCCGGTGCCGCGCAGGCGATGGAGCACGGTCATCCCCTGGCACCGGCGTGGGCTGCGGCGCTCGAGGCCTCGGCGTGGGCGCTGACCGTGCGCGACTCCACCTGGATCTATCCGCTGGCCAACCTCACGCACCTGCTGGGCCTGGTCCTGCTGGTCGGCCCGATCGTGGCCCTGGATCTGCGGCTGCTCGGGCTCAGCCGGTCCATTGCCGTGCCCGACCTGTCGCGCCTGCTGACGCCGTTCGCCATCATCGGGCTGGTGCTGTCGATCGCCAGCGGCTCGGTGCTGTTCATCGCCGATGCCGGCGCCCTGGTCGCCAACGGCGTCTTCCTGACCAAGATGGCGCTGCTGGCGCTGGGTGTCGCCAATGCCGTCACATTCCGGCTTCTGTGGCGGCACCGTCTGCGCTACTGGGATGCGTCGACGCCGCCGATGGGCCGGCTCCAGGCGGTGGTTTCGATCGCGATCTGGTTCTGCACGGCGGCGTCCGGCCGGCTGATTGCGTATTTCTAGGGATCAAGGATGACCGCCGACAACACGCCAACAACCCCCGAGGGCGGCTACGCCGGCGCCTCGGCCGAGGCGATCGCCTATCACTACGACGTCGGCACCGATTTCTATCGGCTGTGGCTGGATCCGCTGCTGATCTACAGCGCCGCGCGCTGGCGCGGACCGCTCGATCGCGGACCGATGCCGGTGCGCTCGCTGGAGGACGCGCAACGCGCCAAGCTCGACTTCCATCTCGACGCCGTTCGGGTGGGGGAGTGCAAGACCTTGCTCGATGTCGGCTGCGGCTGGGGCGCGCTGCTCAAGCGTGGGCTCGATCGCGGCGTGGAGCGCGGCATCGGGTTGACGTTGAGCGCCGACCAGGCCGCCCACATCGAAGCGCAGCGCTGGCCCGGCTTCGAGGTGCGGCGCGAAAGCTATGAGGTGTTCGCGCCCGAAGGCCCCGTCGACGGCATTGTCAGCGTCGGCGCCTTCGAGCATTTCGTGCGCCCGGGCTACGACGCGGCGCATCGGCAGGGCGTCTATCGCAATTTCTTCGAGCGTTGCCGCGGCTGGCTGCGCAAGGGCGGCGCACTGTCGCTGCAGAGCATCTGCTGGGGCTACGTCGATCGCGCCTATGCCGCCAAGGCGGTGCCGACCTATGTCTTCCCCGACTCCGACCTGCCATGGCCCAACGAGGTGTTCGAGGCCGCCAACCCGTTCTTCGACGTGGTCTATGCCGAAAGCCGCGCCGAGGACTATGCGCTGACTCTGCGCGAGTGGCTCAAGCGCCTGCGCGCGCACAAGGCCGAGATCATCGCCGACCACGGCGGCGAGAAGATCTTCGACCACTATGAGAAGTACCTGCGGCGTTGCACCTATGCGTTCGAGAACAACACCGTGACCCTGATGCGCTTCGTGATGGCACGGCGGAATTAACCCTCCCCACGCAGTGGGGAGGTGCCCCGAAGGGGCGGAGGGGATCCGACGTGGTCTTGATAATTGAGATTCCGTCGGCTCCCCCTCCGGCCTTCGGCCACCTCCCCAACTTCGTTGGGGGAGGGAATGCTGTCAGTCCGCCGGGCCGCTGAACTTGCCGTGCGACACCGCGGGTGTGCCGCGGAACAGCGACATGTGGGTGTGCACGGCGACCCAGGGATCGCCCACCGCCTGGCGCGCGAAGGCGACCGTGGCCCGGCCGCGACGGTCGAAGCGGGTGCCGTCCTCGTGGAAGCCGTCCGAATCCCAGATCGCCAGCCCAGTGCCGCTCAGCCGGTCGTTGGCGACGATGCCCTTCACATCGGCCAGCCGCCAGTGGAAACGCCGGATCGTGGGCCACACGTTGCGCCATTGCTGGCGCTCGACGTCGTCGCGCTCGGCGACGAAGTCGCTGAAGGTGCCGAAGGCGATCATGTCCTCGGCGAACAGCGGCCGGCCGGCCGCGAAGTCGACCGCATTGACGCAGTCCTCCAGGCTCTTGAACCAGTACCGCATCGCCTCGATGTCGTCGGCCCGGGGTTCGCTTCGCAATTTCATCGCCCTGCCTTGTGTTGCTCGGTGAGGGCGCGATCCTAGCGGCGCCATCGACCGGCGCAAGGCAGGCGCTCACGCCACCGCTGAGCGAGGCGCGCGCGCCTGGCGCGGTGCGCCAGGACCGGCGTGCACATGCACCTCGCGCGGGCTGATCGGCTCGCCGCAGGCCGAGCACACGGTGACGGGATCGAACCGGTGGCCGCAGCCCTTGTGCTCATGCAGCAGCGGCCGCCCGCGCCGGCCGGCGCGGTGCACGTCGCCCCAATGCACGATCGCCATCATCACCGGGTAGAGATCGAGGCCGGCGTCGGTCAGGCGATATTCGTAGCGTCGCGGTCGCTGCTGATAGGCGACCTTGCTCAGCACGCCGGCTTTCACCAGCTTGCGCAGCCGGTCGGCCAGCACGTGGCGGGTGATGCCCAGTCGCGCCTGGAACGCCTCGAAGCGGCGCACCCGCATGAAGCAGTCGCGCAGCACCAGCAGCGTCCAGCGGTCGCCGATCACCGACACGGTGCGCGCCACCGAGCAGGCTTCGCGGTCGAGCTCGCGCCATCGCATGAGATTTCCTCCGCCGCTCCTCAGAACGATTCGCGTTGACAGGTTCCTTTTTGGAACGCACTGATTGTACGTTCTTTTATGGAACGTACACAAGCCCGCCGACGAGGAGCGTCATGACCGAACAAGCCCGGGCCGGCGAGATCCGTACCCAGACCGACGGCCGGATCTTTCGCATCACCATCGACAACGCAGCCAAGCGCAACGCGTTCTCGCCCGAGATGATGAACCAGCTCTCCGAGGCGCTGACGCGTTATGACGCCGACGATCAGCTGTGGGTCGCCGTGGTGAGCGCCGAGGGCGAGCATTTCACGGCCGGGCTCGACATGCCGAAATTCTTCGGGCCGACGGCGACCTGGAAGGGCGTGCCGGAAGGCAATGTCGATCCGTTCGGCTTGCGCCGGCGCTGCCGCAAGCCGGTGGTCACGGTGGTGCAGGGGATCACCTACACCATCGGCATCG
>DATEIF010000529.1:0-11508 GCA_035279205.1 Vineibacter sp. | reverse complement strand
GCACGCCGATGCGGGTGGGACGCCCGCGCTCCCAGGGACACTTCGCTCATGCGTTGGAGATCAGGCGCTCGACCGCCTGGCGCGAGCCGCGCAGTCCTTCGGGCACGCTCACTTCGCCGTTCACGATGCGGCTGATCCATTCGATATGCGCCTGCAGCGCCTCGAGCCCCCGCGCGCCCGGCCAGATCGTCTCCGACGTCAGGCCGCCAGCGAGCTGGGCGTGCGCCGCCTCGTTGCCCGGCGCCGGCAGGTCGTGAACGGTGGTGTTCATGTAGCCGGTGGCGAGCCAGGGCCGGAACCCCTCGGCCGACGCCACATGCTGGAAGAACGTCAGCGCCGCCTCGCGCTGCTCGCGGTTGGTGGCGTAGACGGCGAGGAAGTTGCCGCCCGAATTCATGCGCCGCGGCCGGCCCTCCAGTCCCGGCATCTGGAACAACGACAGATCGAACTGCGCCTGCGCGCGGATCACCGACTGGCGCGCCGAGGATGACGCCATGACGCCGATGGCGCCCGACTGGAAGGCGGTCACCATCTCGCCGATGGAGAGCACGTTCCAGATCCCCAAGCGGCGCGGCTCGACGAAGCGCTCGATGGCGTGCACTGCCGCGGCGCTATCCATCGCCGGCTGGCCCTCGCGCGTGATCACGTCGCCGCCGGCGTTCTGGATGAAGGCCTGCGGCAGCCACTCGTTGACCTCGAAGATCAGGCCCTGCTTGCCGGTGCGCTCCTGCAGCTGCTTGGCCAGCGGATAGAGCGCCTCGACCGTGGTGGGCACCTGCGCCGGATCGAGCCCCGCCTGCTTCCACAGGGTCATGTTGACGTAGAGCACCGGCGTCGACATTGCCCACGGCAGGCCGATCAGGCTACCGCCGACGGTGCAGATCTCCTTCAGCCCCGGCTTGAAGTTACTCATCAGCGCCGCCGTGCGATCGGCGCCGTAGATCGTGTTGAAGTCCTGCGCGCCCAGCGTCTTCTTGGCGAAGTCGGCGAGCTTCCAGCCCGTGGTCATGATCGCCGGCGGCCGGCCGGCGGCGATGCCGGCCATCGCCTTGGTGGTGATCGCCTCGTAGGTCGTGCCTTCCTGGCGCGACACGACGGTGACACCCAGCTTCTTGTCGTTGAACGCGGCGATTACCTTCTGGGCTGGATGATCGGCGCCCGAGAAGAGATGGACGAGGTCGATGCGCGCATCGGCCGAGCGCGCCGAGCCGGCGATGAGAATGGCAGGCGTGGCAAGCGCAGTGCGGCGGGAAAGGCGCATGGGACCTCCGGTGCTGGCGGTCCCGCCGCGTAACCCGCGCGCGTTGCGTTCCCTTTGCGCGCCGGTGACGTTTGCATGACGCGGTGTGGATTCGACGATGACCCATAGACAAGCCGAACACTTGTCCTCGCTGTCGTCCGTTCTGATCCTTCCCCCGGAGGGGGAAGGTGCCCCGCAGGGGCGGATGGGGGATGTTCAACTGATTCGGCGATTCAAGCTGGCATCGAATCGGTTACAGCATCCCCCTTCCGGCGCTGCGCGCCACCTTCCCCCTCCGGGGGAAGGAAAAAGCGAACAGAGCGGTCACACCGCCATGCCGCGCACGCCGTAAAGCCACTCGATGCTGTCGAAGAACTCCGTCGTGCTCTTGGCCTTGAGCCACGCATTGCGCGCCAGGCGACGGGCACCGTCGGGGTGATAGACATACTCGCCCATCGCGCGCGAGGAGAGCTGCAGGCGCGTGGTGCGCGGCAGACGCCGCTCGCGATAGGCGTCGAGCCCGGCACCGATATCGCCGGCCGCGGCGGCCACGGTCTCGGCCAGGCACACCGCGTCTTCCATCGCCATGCAGGCGCCTTGCGCCATGTACTGCAGCATCGGGTGCGCGGCGTCACCCAGCAAGGCCACCCGGCCATCGACCCAGCGCTCCTGCGGCTCGCGATCGCACAGCACCCAGCGCTTCCAGCTCTCGGCGGCGTGGATGATGCTCTGTGGCCGCGGCGCCAGGTGCGCGAAGCTCTGCCGCACCAGCTCGGTCGGCACCGGCTCGCCCGCCACCGCTTCCGTCGCGTTGTTCTGCACCGTCGCCACCAGGTTGAACACTTTCCAGCCCTGCAGCGGGTAATGCACGATGTGGCACTTCGGGCCCGCCCACAGCGTGGCGCCGTTCCAGCGCAGGGCCTCGGGCATCATGGCCGTCGGGATCACCGACCGATACGTGGTGTGCCCCGACACCACCGGCGCGCCGTCACCCACCGCCTGCGCACGCACCGCCGAATGCAGGCCGTCGGCGCCGATCAGGGCCAGGCCCTTCACACGCTCGCCGTCCGTCAGCCTCGCCTCGACACACGACTCGTCCTGATCGTAGCCGGACACGCGTGCCCCGGTGCGCAACGTCACCCGGTCATGGGCGCGGCAGCCGTCGACCAGCACGCCATGCAGATCGGCACGATGGATCACGGCGTAGGGATTGCCGAAGCGCTGGCGGAAGGGCTCGTCCAGCGGGATGGCGCAGACCTGCTCGTCGGAGAGCGCGTCCATCAGCACCAGCGCGTCGACATAGACCGCCTTGGCGCGCGCCGCCGGACCGACGCCCAGGCGATCGAGCGCATGAAAAGCATTGGGGCCGATCTGGATGCCGGCGCCGATCTCGCCCAGGGACGATGCCTGCTCCAGCACGGTCACGGCATGGCCTTTGTTGGCCAACCCCAGCGCCGCCGCCAGGCCGCCAATGCCGCCGCCCGAGACCAGGATGGGAAGATCAGTCATGCTTGCTCTCATTTCGACGCGACATAGGACAAATGGTCGACGCTGTCATCCCAAGCGCACAGAACCCTTCAAACGATCTTGCCGGGGTTCAGCCGGCCGGCAGGATCGATGGCCATCTTCAGCGCCCGCATCAGCTTGATCTCGGCCGGCGTGCGTGTGATGCCAAGATACTTCTTCTTGTCGACGCCGATACCGTGCTCAGCCGAGACCGAGCCTCGGAACGCCTGCAGCGGCGTGTAGACCAGCCGCTCGACCATCTCCTTGTCGGCGACGGTGCCGCAGGACAGCGCCAGGTGCAGGTTGCCGTCACCGAGGTGGCCATAGGAAATCAGCGTCGGCGCCGTCCACCGCTGCTCCAGCGCCGCGCGCAGGTCGATGACATAGCGGTCCATCTCGGCAATCGGCAGGCTGACGTCGAACACGAACAGCGGCGAGAGGGTCAGCAGATAGTGCACATCGTCGCGGATGCGCCACAACTGCTGCCGCTCGGCCTCCGAGCGCGCAATCACCGCATCGGCCAGCCAGCCGCGCTCCATTGCCGTCTCGAGATGCGACTGGAACGCCGCATCGTCGCCGGCCGGATCGGCGCCTTCGCACTCGACCAGGGCATAGAACGGATAGGCCTGGTCCAGCGGTGGCGCGTGGCGGCCTGGCGCGGTGAGCAGCAGGTAATAGTCGCGCCACATCACCTCGTAGGAGCTGAGGTTGCCGCCCGACGCCGCGCGCATGTGGGCCAGGGTCTGCGTCACGGCGTCGAAATCGCGGAAAGCGCCCAGCATGGTCTGGCGCGAGCGTGGCGCCGGCTGCAGGCGCAGGACGGCGCGGGTGACGATGCCCAGCGTGCCCTCGCTGCCGATGAAGAGCTGCTTGAGATCGATCCCGGTGTTGTTCTTCAGGATCTTGAACATCGAGGACACGATCTCGCCATCGGGCAGCACCGCCTCCAGGCCCAGCACCATGTCGCGCACCATGCCGTAGCGCAGCACCTTGTTGCCGCCGGCGTTGGTGGCGATGTTGCCGCCGATGGTGGCCGAGCCGCGCGCGCCGAGGTCAAGTGGAAACAGCAGGTCATGGGCCTCGGCCGCCTCCTGGATCGCCTGCAGCGGTACGCCGGCCTCGACCGTCATGGTCTGGGTCAGCGGGTCGATCTCCTCGACGCGCGTCATGCGCTCCAGCGACAGCGCGATCTCGTCCGGCCCCACCAGCGTGCCGCCCACCAGCCCGGTCATGCCGCCGCGCGGCACCACGGCGACACCCGCCTCGTGGCACAGCCGCATCACCCGCGCGACTTCCTGCGTGCTCTTGGGCCTGATGATGGCCATCGCCGCGCAGCCGCTCTTGATGATGCGCGACACCGGCCGCGCCGTCACGTCCTCGCCGGTCAGCACCGCCACGTCACCGAGCTCGGCGCGGATCACATCAACGACGGGATGCATGGGCTTGGTCCTGTATTAACCCTTCTCCCCGCGCAGGCGGGGAGAAGGTGCCCGAAGGGCGGATGAGGGGCTTTCCCATCGTGCGAAAATAACGATGGTTCATTTGGCGCAGCGAAGCCCCTCATCCGGCGCTTCGCGCCACCTTCTCCCCGCGTGCGCGGGGAGAAGGGACTAGTCCGGGTGGTGGCAGGCAATGTCGTGGCCGTCGGTGGTGGTCGTCTGCGGGGCCAGGCGCTTGCAGAGATCGGTGGCCTTGGGGCAGCGCGGGTGGAAGGCACAGCCGGGTGGCGGCGCAGTCGGGTTGGGCAGGTCGCCCACGATCTCGGCTGTGCGCCGGCGCTGGCGCGGGTCGTGATGGGGAACGGCCGCCAGCAGCGCCTGCGTATAGGGATGGCGCGGCCGGCTGAAGACATCGGTGACCTTGCCCTGCTCCACGATGCGGCCAAGATAGATGATGGCCACACGGTCGCAGACATAGTCGATGATCGCCAGATCATGCGAGATCACGATGTAGCTGAGCCCCAGCTCCTCGCGCAGTGCCGCCATCAGGTTGAGGATCTGCGCCCGGATCGACACGTCGAGCGCGCTCACCGGCTCGTCGGCCAGCACCAGCTTGGGGTTTAACGCTAGCGCCCGCGCAATACCGATGCGCTGGCGCTGGCCGCCGGAGAACTGGTGCGGATAGCGCTGCGCCTGGGCCCGAGTCAGGCCGACCTTCTCCACCAGCCCCATCGCGCGCTCGTTTGCCTCGGCCCGCGTCAGGGTCGAGAGCGCATCGAGCGGCTCGCGCACCAGCTCGACCGCCCGCAGCCGCGGATCGAGTGATGCGTACGGATCCTGAAACACGAACTGCATGTCGCGGCGCGCCGCGCGCAGGTCGCCGCCCTTGGCATGGGTGATGTCGCGCCCGTTCAGCACGATGCGCCCGCCGGTCGGCTCCAGCAGGCGCAGGATGCAGCGCGCCAGTGTGGTCTTGCCGCAGCCGCTTTCGCCGACGATGCCCAGCGTCTCGCCATGGCGCAGGTGGATGTCGATGCCGTTCACCGCGTGCACGTAGCGCCGCGCCTCGAACGGCGAGCGCCGCCGCACGGCGTAGCGCATCGTGAGGTCGCTGACCTCCAGCAGCAGGCCGTCCTGGGCGCTCATGCTGCCTCCGTCCACCAGCACGCGGCCGCCTGCCCCGGTGCCCTCTCCGCCAGCGCCGGCGCCTGCTCGACACAGCGGCTCATGCGATGCGCGCAGCGCGGCGCAAAGCGGCAACCGGGCAGGATCTCGGTGATGGAAGGCACCGTGCCGGGGATCTCCTGCAGCCGCTCGCCGGGGCGGCGTGCACCCAGCCGCGGTACCGAGGCCAGCAACCCGATGGTGTAGGGATGCCGCGGTGCCGACAGCAAGGCCTCGGCCGGACCGGTCTCGACGATGCGGCCGCCATACATCACCGCCACGCGATCGGTGTACTGCGCCACGATGCCGATATCGTGGGTGATCAGGATCACCGCGAGTTTCAGCTCGCGGCGCAGGCGGTCGATCAGGTTCAGCACTTGCGCCTGGATCGTTACATCCAGCGCCGTCGTGGGCTCGTCGGCGATCAGCAGGTCGGGCGTATAGGCCAGCGCCATGGCGATCATCGCGCGCTGGCGCATGCCGCCGCTGATCTCGTGCGGATAGCGCCGCAGGATGCCCTCGGGATCGGGGATGTGCACCAGCTTCAAGAGGTCCAGAACGCGTGCCCGCGTCGCGGCGCCGGCGCCATCGCCATGCGCCACGAACACCTCGCCGATCTGATCGCCAATGGTAAAGCAGGGATTGAGCGCCGACAGCGGCTCCTGGAAGACCATGGAGATGCGCTTGCCGCGCAGCGCCTGCAACTCGGCCAGCGGCAGGCCGACAAGGTCGCGGCCATCGAACGTGATCGAACCGCCGGCGACGCGCCCGACCTGCGGATCGATCAGCCCCATGATGGAGAGCGCGGTCACGCTCTTGCCCGAGCCGCTTTCGCCCACGATACCCAGCACCTCGCCGCGCTCGACGCTGAAGCTCACGCCGTCGATCGCCCGCCGCGGCCCGGCCTGGGTGTTGAACTCGGTGGCGAGGTTGTCGACGGACAGCAGCGCCATGTCAGGCCCCGGAGGCATCTGTCATCGTGACACACTCGGTCACGGCGCGTTCTGTCATCCCGAGCGCGGCGAGGGATCTAGGCTGCTCCCTGGATCCCTCGCTGCGCTCGGGATGACAGAGGTGTGGGCTCAACAGCGTCATGTCCGCCCTCTCAACTGTGCAGGCCGCGCAGGCGCGGGTCGAGGATGTCGCGCAGCGCGTCGCCCAGCAGGTTGAAGCCGATCAAGGTCAGGGTCAGCATCACGCCCGGGAAGGTCGTGAGCCACGGCGCGCCCAGGATGTTGTTGCGGCCCTCGGCCAGCATGTTGCCCCACGACGGCTCGGGCGGCGTGACACCGACGCCGAGGAACGACAGGCCAGCCTCGACCAGGATGGCGTTGGCCATGAATACCGTGCAAGTGACGATGATCTGCGCCAGCGCGTTGGGCAGCACGTGCTTGACGATGATCACCCCTGGCGTCTGGCCCGCAACACGCGCCGCCTCGATATAGTCCAGCTCGCGCAGCGCCATCGCCTCGGCCCGCACCACGCGGGCAAACCGCGGTACGAACAGCAGGCTGATGGTGATGATCAGGTTGAACAGGCTGGGTCCCAGCGCCGCCACCAGGGCCAGCGCCAGCACCACGATCGGAAAGCTCAGCAGCACGTCGACCGGCCGCATCAGCACGGCATCCACCCAACCGCGGAAGTAGCCTGCCATCAGGCCGATCGCAGAGCCGATCAGGCAGCCGACCGCGACGCTGGCAAAGCCGATCAGCAGCGACGGACGCGCGCCCCAGATCATGCGCGAGAGCACATCGCGGCCGAAGAAGTCGGTGCCCAGCCAGAACTGGGCCGACGGCGCCTGGTTGCTGACGACGGGATCGAGTGCCAGCGGATCGTAGGGGGCGATCCATGGCGCCAGCAGGGCCAGCACCAGCATCAACCCGACCAGGCTCGCGCCGGCCACCGCCTTGGGCTTCTTGAGGATCAGCGCCGGCATGATCAGACCCGGATCCGCGGGTTGAGCAGCCCGTAGAGCAGATCGGTCAGGAAGTTGGTGAAAATGAAGAGCGCCGCGAATACCGCCACCGCCGCCTGCACCTGCGGATAGTCGCGCTGCAGGATGGCATCCCAGATCATGGTGCCGACGCCCGGCCGCGCAAACACGACCTCCACGATCACGGCGCCGCCCAGCAGCTGGCCCATGGTCAGGCCGATCACGGTCACCACCGACAGCAGCGCATTGCGCAACGCGTGCTTCACGATCACAACAGGCTCGCGCAGGCCCTTGGCACGCGCCGTGCGCACATAGTCGCGGCCCAGCACCTCCAGCATGCTCGACCGCGTCAGCCGCGTGACCAGACCCAGGAAGCCCGCCGCCAGGGTAAGCGCCGGCAGGACCAGGTGATGCAGTTGCGACAGCAAGTCGCCGGCCTCGCCGGCACCGAAGATGGGAAACCAGTCGAGCCAGTAGGACAGCACCAGCAACAGCAGCAGGCCGAGCCAGAACTGCGGCATCGACATCAGCAGGAAGACCGCCAGCGAGACACCGTAGTCGATCCAGCTGTCGCGCTTCACCGCACTGATCACGCCGGCCGGCAGGCTGATGCCGATGATGATCACGATCGCCGCCGCGCACAGCATCAGGGTGCTGGGCAGCGCCTCGATCACCCGCTCCAGCGCCGACGTCTTGGTGACGATGGAGTTGCCCCAGTCACCGACCACGAAGTTGTGCAGAAAGACGCCGTACTGGACCCACAGCGGCTGATCCAGGCCCAGATCCTGGCGCAGGCGCGCGAGGTCCGCCGCCGTCGCATCCGCGCCCAGCATCGCCTGCGCCGGATCGCCCGGGATCATGCGCAGCAGCAGGAACAGGATGGTGACGGCCCCGAGCAGGGTCGGCAGTGCCTGGGACAGGAAGCGGATCAGGATGCCCATGAACGCAGGTGACTTTCACTACCCATGCAGAGTCGCTGCTGAATGATCGCAAGAAGACTAACCACAGAGGCACAGAGGTCACAGAGGGACACAGAGAGAAGAAAGAAAGCTCCTGCGCGCCGGAGGCCGCGACGCGTCATCTCTGTGTTCCTCGGTGATCTCTGTGTCTCTGTGGTGAAATCTTCCTCGTCCCCATCGCTGGGCGTTCGATTACTTCTCGACGTACGCCCGTTCAAGCACGGGCGCATTCTCCGGCACGCGATAGACGTTGATGTCCTTCACGTTCTTGCGGGTGACGTAGGTGTTGAGCTCCAGGGTCAGCGGAATCGCCGGGCTGTCCTCGGCAATACGCTGCAGCGCCTGGGCGTAGAGCGCGACACGCGCCTTGTCATCGAACGTCACGCGCGCCTTGTCGATCAGCTCATCGACGCCGGCATAGAAGGCGCAGTTCGTGCCCTTGGGCGGCTGGTTCGAGGAGTGATAGCTGGGATACAGGAAGGCATCGGCCGCCGGCGCGCGGAAATGCGCGTTCCAGATGATGTCGTGATCCGACTGGCCCAACGCCCGGAACCAGGTCGGCCGGTCGATCAGCTTGATGTCCAGGGTGACGCCGACCTGCTTGAGCTGGGCCTGGATCATCACCGCCTCGCGCTGGTAGCTGGTTGGCACGGTGAGGCTGCACTTCAGGTCCTTGACGCCGGCGTCGGCCAGCATCTTGCGCGCGAGGTCCGGATTATGCGGATAGACCTTGACCTCGGCGTAGCCCTCGATACCGGGCGGCACGACCGAGTCGACGACGCGGCCGCGCTGGGCGTAGACCGCATCCACGATCGCCTTCTTGTTGATCGCGTGCTGGAAAGCCTGGCGCACCTCCTTCTTGTCGAAGGGCGCCTTGCTGGTGTTGAACGTCAGCAGGTAGAGGCCGGTCGTCACGCTCGAGATCATCAGCGTCGACTTGGGATCCTTGGCGTAGCGGTCGGTCGCCTCACGGTCGTTCACATCGATCAGGTCGAGCTGGCCGCGCTCGAAGGCGAGCGACGCCGTGCTTGATTCGCGGATGACGCGAAAGATGATCTTCTCCAGCTTCGGCTTGTCGCCGAAATAGGCGTCGTTGCGCTTCAGCACGATCTCCTGGTCCAGCACCGCCTTTTCCAGCATGTAGGGCCCGGTGCCGATCACGACCTTGCCGTAGTCGGCGCCCTGCGCCTTGGCGGCCGCCTCGCACATCATGAAGCCGCCGCGGAACGTGGCCACCGCGTGCGGGAACACCGCTGACGGCTCCTTCAGCCGGAAGCGCACGGTGTAGTCGTCAACCACCTCGACGGCGGCCACGTCCTTGAACTGGCCAGCGTTGCGCGACTTGGTCGCCGGATCCAGCACGCGCTCGATCGACCATTTCACGTCACGCGCCGTGAACTTGCCGAAGCCGCCGTGCCACGTCACATCCTGGCGCAGCTTGAAGGTATAGGTCTTGCCGCCGTCGCCGACCTCGTAGCCGGTGGCGAGATCGGGCACCAGGTCGAACTTGTCGCCCGCCGCATAACGCAGCAGCGCGTTGCTGATCAGGATGGCGACGCGGCCCTCGTCACCGGCGGAGATCTGATGCGCCGGGTCCAGCGAATTGAGCGCACCGCTCTGAACCACGAGCTGCTTGGCATCGGCGGCCACGGCATCCAGCGGCAGGCCCGCCAGGGTCAGCACACCGGCTGTGGCGGAGCCGCGCAACAGCCCGCGGCGATTGATCTCGATCATCGGTTTCCTTCCTCGTTCCCCGGATGGCGCTTGCACAGTCGCCGGCAGCAGGCTCCGGCCCGCACGACCCGCGTCTGTTTAGTTAGTATTGTTACTATTTGAAAATGCCGTGGGATATCCGCGCCGTCAAGCAAGTTCCCCCTCTTAATTCCCTTCTCCCCGCGCACGCGGGGAGAAGGTGCGCGAAGGGCGGATGAGGGGCTTCCTATCTCGCTGCACAAGGTGACGACGCCGACAACACGTCGACTGATCGTGGCACCGCAAAGCCCCTCATCCGGCGCTACGCGCCACCTTCTCCCCGACTGCGCGGGGAGAAGGGATACTGCGTTCGGGATGACAGTGCCTACTGTTTCCGCGGCTGACGTCGCCGTTTCGGCTTGCGATCGCCCTCGACGGGCTCGGCACCGATCAGCTTGCGCAACAGGCGCACCAGATCCTTGCCCTCGGCTTGGGTGAGGTTGGCCAGCAGGTTCGTCTGCGACTGCCGTACGGTATCCTGCATGTGCAGCAACAGGTCGCGGCCGGCCTCGCTCAACAGCAGGACGCGGGCACGCCGGTCCTGGCTCGATTGCTCGCGCCGCAGCAGGCCGCGCCGTTCAAGGCGCGAGACGATGGTACCGGTCGTCACTTTGTCCAAGGCGACCAGGTTGGCGAGGGTCACCTGGTCGATGCCCGGGTGCTTGAAGAGCGCCGTCATGACGACGTGCTGCGGCGCCGTGATACGATCGCGCGCCGCCAGGCCCTCGAATACTGCCACGGAGAACTGGTGCGCGCGTCGGATCAGATGGCCGGGTTTTTCGAGCAGATCGGCGATGACTGCCGGCCTTTCCTTCTTCATTTATGCCCTGCTCGCCCCGCCGCTGTTGATGCTGTGAAACTAAAGGAAATCGTCTATTCCAGCAAGGCGCGCCCGCGCATACTCGACCGATCATGCTTCGCCTCATCCGTTCATGACGACGCGTCCGACAATGACCAACAGCCTGCACCAGCTGGACGAAAAGCCCGGCCACCTGGTGCGCCGGGCGCATCAGCTCTCCGTCACCATCTTCGCCGAGGAGACGCGGAAATTCCGCATCACCGGACCACAGCACGTGGTGCTGGTGGCACTGGCGCATCATCCCGGCGTCGACCAGAACACCGTCGCCAGCCTGGTGGCGCTCGACCGCTCCACGGCCGGCAATGTCATCGTGCGCCTGGAACGCCGCGGCCTGATCTCGCGCGAAGTCAATCCGGCCGACCACCGCGGCCGCATCCTGTCGCTGACCGCCAAGGGCCGCAAGTTGGTGACGGCGATGGACGATGCCGTGCGGCGCACACAGCAGCGCTTCCTGGCCACGCTCGATCCAGCTGAGCAGGCCCAGTTCATCGCCTTCCTGCGCCGCATCGTGGGATTGGAAGCATAACCTCTCCCCACCGGGGCTACGCCGTTCACACATCTCAGTTGCCAAGGCGGGAGGTGTCTGACTCAGTATCGTGGGCGAGCGCGGAGAAGTTTGGATGACCATGATACTGGGGCGGTTTGGCGACCGCCGC
>DATEIF010000528.1:0-10943 GCA_035279205.1 Vineibacter sp. | reverse complement strand
GGCAATCGCCTCGCCGATTCGCTGGAGACGGCGCTGGAACTGGCCGACGGGCTGGCTGTGGCGGAAAACGCCGACGGCGGCGAGCGTACCACCTTCTCGGCCAAGTTCGCCTGCCCGGTGTCGGGCTTCACGATCGAGGAGATCGAGCCGCGGCTGTTCTCGTTCAACGCACCGCAGGGTGCCTGCCCGGCTTGCGACGGGTTGGGCGTGAAGATGTTCTTCGACGCCGACCTGGTGGTGCCGGACGACCGGCTGTCGATGGGGGAAAACGCCATCGCGGCGTGGAGCGACTCGCCGTACTACACCCAGACGCTGGAGAGTCTGGCCAAGCACTACAAGGTCAAGATGACCACGCCCTGGCGCGACCTGCCGGCCAAGGCGCGTGACGGCATCCTCAACGGCACCGGCACCGAGGCCGTCACGATGCGCTACGACGACGGCATCCGCCAGTACCAGACCACCAAGCCGTTCGAGGGCGTGATTCCCAACCTGGCACGGCGCTGGAAGGAAACCGACTCGTCGTGGATCCGCGAGGAGCTCGAGCGCTTTCAGAACGAGCAGCCCTGCGAGGCCTGCCGGGGCGAGCGGCTGCGGCCCGAAGCGTTGGCCGTGAAGATCGCCGGCATACACATCAGTGCGGTCACGCGCTTCTCGATTGCCGACGCTGTCGACTGGTTCGGCA
Source organism: Vineibacter sp. (assembly GCA_035279205.1). Classification (GTDB taxonomy): domain Bacteria; phylum Pseudomonadota; class Alphaproteobacteria; order Reyranellales; family Reyranellaceae; genus Vineibacter. The sequence continues at coordinate 10,261 of DATEIF010000528.1, read as the reverse complement.
AGCTGCCCAGCCAGCTCACGGCCAAGCAGCGCGAGATCGCTGCCCGCATCCTCAAGGAGATCAACGAGCGGCTCGGCTTCCTCAATAATGTCGGCCTCTCGTATCTTAACCTCAACCGGTCTTCTGGCACCCTGTCGGGCGGCGAGAGCCAACGCATCCGGCTGGCATCGCAGATCGGCTCCGGTCTCACGGGCGTGCTCTACGTGCTCGACGAGCCGTCGATCGGCCTGCATCAGCGCGACAACGACCGGCTGCTGAAGACGCTGACGCGGCTGCGCGACCTCGGCAACACGGTGATCGTGGTCGAGCATGACGAGGATGCGATCCGCACGGCCGATCACGTCGTCGACATGGGGCCGGCGGCCGGCGCCCATGGTGGCCAGATTGTCGCCGAAGGCACGCCCGAAGAGGTGATGCGCAATCCGGCCAGCCTCACCGGCCAGTATCTGTCGGGGTTCCGGCAGGTTCCGGTGCCCACCAACCGCCGGCGCATCGACATGAAGCGCGCGCTGACGGTGCGCGGCGCCAAGGAAAACAACCTGCAGTCCGTCACGGCGCGCTTCCCGCTCGGCACGTTCATCTGCGTGACCGGCGTATCGGGCAGCGGCAAGTCGACCCTGATCGTCGAGACGCTCTACAAGGCGCTGGCCAAGCGCCTCAACGGTGCGCGCGAGACGGCTGGCGCGCACGACCGCATCGACGGCATCGAGCACCTCGACAAGGTGATCGACATCGACCAGTCGCCGATCGGCCGCACGCCGCGGTCCAACCCGGCGACCTACACCGGTGCCTTCTCGCCGATCCGCGACTGGTTCGCGCAACTGCCCGAAGCGACGGCGCGCGGCTACAAGCCCGGCCGCTTCTCCTTCAACGTCAAGGGCGGCCGCTGCGAGGCCTGCCAGGGCGACGGCGTGATCAAGATCGAGATGCACTTTTTGCCCGATGTCTACGTGCAGTGCGATGTCTGCAAGGGCAAGCGCTACAATCGCGAGACGTTGGAAGTGCTGTTCAAGGGCAAGTCGATCGCCGACGTGCTGGAAATGACGGTCGACGAGGGCGTCGAGTTCTTCAAGGCCGTGCCGGTGATCCGCGACAAGCTGCTGACCCTGCAGCAGGTCGGGCTGGGCTACATCCATATCGGCCAGCAGGCCACCACGCTGTCAGGCGGCGAGGCGCAGCGCGTGAAGCTGTCGAAGGAGCTGTCGCGGCGCGCGACCGGCCGCACGCTCTACATCCTCGACGAGCCGACCACCGGCCTGCATTTCGACGACGTGCGCAAGCTGCTCGAGGTGCTGCACAGGCTGGTCGAGACCGGCAACACGGTGCTGGTGATCGAGCACAACCTCGAGGTCATCAAGACCGCCGACTGGGTCGTCGATCTTGGCCCGGATGGCGGCGCCGGTGGCGGCCGCATTGTCGGCGAAGGCCCGCCGGAAGACATCGCCAAGATCGCCGAGAGCTACACCGGCCAGCACCTCGCCCCGCACCTGCGCAAGACCGGCACGACCGCGGCCCGCAAGCGGGCGTAACCCATGGCTGCGACAGTCACGATCGCGCCGCTGGGCGCCGGGCACGTCGCGGCGGCGACGGATCTCACGACGGCCGTCGGCTGGGCCCATCGCCCGCAGGACTGGCTGTTCGCGCTGTCGGTCGGCCACGGACTGGGCGCGTTCGACGCTGACGGCACGCTGCGCGCCACGCTGGTGTGGTTTCCATATGGCCCCACGCATGCCTCGATCGGGATGATCACGGTGGACCCGGCGCTGCAGCGCGGTGGCATCGGGCGCCGGTTGATGGACCGCCTGCTGGCCGACACCAGCGCGCGGACACTGATGCTGGTGTCCACGGCAGCCGGCAGCCGCCTGTACGAGACGCTGGGGTTTCGCACCATCGGCAGCAATGCCGCCCATATCGGCGTCAGCGCAATGGCGGAGTCAATCGCGGGTGTTGTTGCCGCCCGCGCCACGGATCTGGACGCGATCACCAGCCTCGATGCCGCGGCCCAGGGCTGTGCGCGCGCCGAGCTGATCGCGGCCCTTGCCCATGCCGGCGACGTCGCCATCGTGTCTGATGACAAGGGAACGCTCGCCGGGTTTGCGATCTGCCGCCGCTTCGGCCGCGGGTACGTCATCGGACCGGTGGTCGCCGGTAACAGCGACGACGCACGCCGGCTCGTCGCCTACTGGCTGGCGCAGCACATCGGCCAGACCGTGCGCATCGATGTGCCGGCCGAGCACGCCGCGCTGGCTGCCTGGTTGGCCGATCAGGGGCTGCCGCGTGGCGGCGAATCACCGATCATGGTACGGGGCGAGACCCCCTCGCCCGAGCCGCTGGTGCAGCGGTACGCCCTGGTCAGCCAGGCCATGGGATAAAAAAGCGACCGCTGTCGATTCGCGTCGGTGACGCGCGTCCATGGTAGGGTGGCCGCATGGGGCGGCCGTACCGAGGAGGACGAGATGGCCCAGTTCCTGCTGCTGCTGCGTGACAACCCCGCGAACTTCGGCAGTTTGTCGCCGGCCGAAATGCAGCGCATCATCGGCGAGTATCGGGCCTGGGCCGAAGGTCTGCGCTCGCGCAACCAGCTGCACAACAGCAACAAGTTGATGGACGGCAGCGGCAAGATCGTCCAGCACGATGGCGCCAGCGTGACGCTCAAGGACGGCCCCTACGCCGAGACCAAGGAAGTGGTTGGCGGCTACTTCCTGATCGAGGCGGCCGACTATGCCGCCGCCGTCGACATCGCCCGCAGCTGCCCGCATGTGCGGCCTGGCGCCAAGGGCAGCATCGAGGTGCGTCAGATCCACGAAATGTGAGGCCATGCCCGGCGCGACCGCGGATAGCGACGTTCCCGGCCTCGTCGACCGGTTGTTCCGGCGCGAGGCCGGACGGCTCACGGCCACGATGGCCCGACGGCTGGGGCCCGGCCGGCTCGGCCTGGCGGAAGATATCGCCCAGGAAACGCTGGCGCGTGCCTTGCGCGTCTGGCCGTTCCGCGGTGTGCCCGATGAACCGGTGGCGTGGCTGCATACCGTGGCGCGACGGCTGGCCCTCGATGCCATGCGCCGCGACACCGCCCACGCCCGTCACGCACCAGCGCTGGACATGCTGGCGGGGCCTCCGCAGTTGCCTGATGCCGCGTTCGCCGACGAACTGGTCGATGACGAGTTGCGCCTGCTCTTCATGTGCTCGCATCCGGACCTATCGCCGGAGATGCGCACGGCGTTGGTGCTGAAGACCGGCTGCGGCCTTTCGGTCGACGAGATCGCAGCCGGCCTGCTGCGTGATCGCACGACCGTGTCACAATGGCTGGTGCGGGCCAAGAAGCGCATCCGCGAGCGCAACCTATCACTGGACATGCCGACTCCCGATGCATTGCCGGCGCGGCTGGCAACGGTTCTTGACGCGATCTATCTGGCCTTCAACGAGGGCTGGAGCGCGTCGGCCGGCGACCAGGTCGTGCGGCCCGACGTGTGCCTGGAAATGCTGGCGCTCGCCGAACGGCTGGCACGGCACCGCATCACCGGCACGCCGCCGACGCAGGCGCTGTACGCCCTGCTGACGTTCCACTGCGCGCGCCTGGCGACACGCACCGACACCGACGGCAATCTGCTGCTTTTGGCAGACCAGAATCGCGCCTTATGGGATCGCGCGTTGATCGCCCGCGGGCTTGCGACCCTGGCGCGCGCAGCCACCGGCGATCGTCTGTCCGAGTATCACCTGCTGGCCGGCATAGCCGCCGAACACGCGATCGCGCCCACCTTCGACGACACGGACTGGGCGTCGATCCGCACCTACTATGACATGCTGGTCGAGACGAGTCCGTCGCCGGTCCACCGCCTCAATCGCGTCGTCGCGCTGGCAATGGCATGCGGGCCCTTGGCAGGTCTGCGCGAGCTCGCCATGCTGGAAAGCGACGACGCGTTGGTCGGATTTCACCTGCTGCATGCCACGCGCGGTGAATTGCTGCGTCGCGCCGGCCGTGATGCCGAGGCCCATGTCGCTTTCCGCCGCGCTTTCGACCTGGCGCGCAGCGAACCGGAACGGCGCTTCCTGCAGCAACGCCTGACCTGAGCGAACACGCGACAGTGTTCCGCACCGGCTGCGACCACAAGGACTGAAACGGCGCACAGCCGGGCGGACAGACGCTGGGAGCGCGCCACTCCGTGGCGCGTCATGTGCCGATCTAGACGAAGACGCGCGACGGAGTCGCGCGCCCCCAGCGTGTGGTCGAACCGCCTTAACCAGTTTCCCTTCAGGCGCGTCAGGCCACGGCGCGCTGTCCAGAGCTGTCCTCGGCGTGTTCGCTGTCCAGCGCCAGTACATCCGTGACACGCACGGCGCCGCCGCGCGCGTCGGCTTCCCAGCCGGCGACGCGCATCGTCTCACGGGCGGCACACATCTCCACGGCAAGGCGCGTGAAGCTGTTGGTGATCGGCGGCTGTGCCCAACAGAGCGGGCCATCATCGCGACCCAGCCACACCTTGAACGCGGCACGGCGTTTGCGATTGTTTTCGACCGGCGCTCCCGTGCCGCAGACTCGGGGCTCCCAACCCGGCCGCTCATCGCGCCAGGCATTGGCGACGACAGCCGAGCCACGCAGGACGCGTGCTGACGTCTCTTCGCGTTCGATGACCACCTGTTCGCCGGGATTGACGCCGGTCAGTGTGAAGAGCACCGGGCGCGCCACCGGCACGGTTTGCAGCAGGTCCCGCGCGGCGTCGAATGTGGCGCACGTTTCGAAGACACGCCGCAGCAGATGCTCCGGCGGCATGCGTCCGCGGCGTGCCAGCGCGCGCAGCGGGTTGATGGCGTAGTCAAGCCAGCGCAGCCATGGCTTGCCGGTGCGACGACGCATCGGCGCCTGGTTGATGGCCGCCGCAAAACGGCCCGGCGCCATCGCCGTCAACACGCCGGCAAAACCGGGCCAGGTAACGTTCAGGTAGTCGCCGGCAGGCCCCGCCTGTCGCGCCACTTCCACCAGGCGTCCCAGCCCGGGAAACGGCCAGTCCAATGTACGGCGCAGGCGCGGACCCTCATGGCCCTCATCGGCAAGCGTCGTGCAACCGAACAGGTAGGCACCATGCAGGAACCAGATCCCCCGTCCCGGCACGGCCTGGGCGATGGCGGCGATATCGTCAATGTAAGGCGAGCCCGACCGGCGAAGCCACCATCGCACCAATGGATCGCCTAGATGCGCCAGCCCTCGGCCGGCCGGCAGCCATCCCAAGCAGGCGTCCCGGACGGCTTCGGCCTGCGCCACCCGACGACTGGCGTGCAGCGGCGGCCCGCCATCGCGAACGTCGATGACGGGAAGAGCTGATCGTGCCGGCATGCGGCAATCACTCACCATTAAGTGAGCATATACTCAATATCGAGGTGATTCAAGCCGACCGACCAGCCGGCATCAGGTCCTGGACGCGACGACTTCAACCTCGACCAGCATGTCGGGGCTGGCCAGACCGGCGACCAACGCCAGCGTCGATGCCGGCATCGGATCATGCACGTATTTGTCGCGCACCGAGCGATAGGCACCGATGAAACGCGCATCGGTCAGGTAGGCATTGATCTTGACGATGTCGGCGTAACCCATGCCGGCGCTGCGCAAGATGGCGCCGATGTTCTTCCACACCAGATCGCACTGCTTCTCGATGCCTGCCGCGGTCTTGCCCTTGGAATCGACACCGACCTGCCCGGAGACGTAGAGCAAACGTTGTCCGGGCGGCACTTCCACCGCGTGGCTGTAGCGACCCATCAGCGAAACGCCTTTGGGATTGTGACGCTTCAAGGACATGACGACTTCTCCCTCCCCCTGTGAGGTGTACGCTCATGCAGCTGGACGGCCGGTTGCGCCGCCCCAGCGCCGGCATTATGTGTTCGCGCCAATGCCGTCTGTCATCGGGATGTAAGCTGTGTCTGGCCTCGTGATCAACCCCGTCCATATCATCGGTGGCGGACTTGCCGGTGCAGAAGCCGCCTGGCAGCTCGCACGCGCCGGTATTCGCGTGACACTGCACGAGATGCGGCCCGTGCGGGGCACTGACGCGCACCAGACCGAGTCGATCGCGGAGCTTGTGTGTTCCAATTCCTTTCGCTCTGACGATCGCGACCACAACGCCGTCGGCCTTCTGCATGAAGAGATGCGGCGTGCCTGCTCGCTGATCCTGCGTGCCGCCGACGCGCACAAGGTGCCGGCCGGCGCGGCACTGGCGGTCGATCGCCACGGCTTCTCCGCCGCAGTACAGGCGGCACTGGAAGCCGAGCCGCTGGTCGAGATCCGGCGCGAGGAGATCGCCGGCCTGCCGCCGGCCGATTGGGACAACGTCATTGTCGCGACTGGTCCGCTGACCTCGCCGGCACTGGCGCAGGCCATCCTCGATGTGAGCGGCGAAAGCAATCTCGCCTTCTTCGATGCCATCGCGCCGATCGTGCACCGCGAGAGCATCGACTTCGACGTGGCGTGGTTCCAGTCGCGCTATGACAAGGCAGGCCCGGGTGGCGACGGCGCCGACTACATCAACTGCCCGCTTGACCGCGAGCAGTACTACGCCTTCGTCGACGCGCTGCTGGCCGGCGACAAGACCGACTTCAAGGAGTGGGAGCGCAACACGCCGTATTTCGACGGCTGCCTGCCGATCGAGATCATGGCGGCGCGCGGCCGTGACACGCTGGCCTTCGGCCCGATGAAACCGGTTGGCCTGACGGACCCGCGCACTGGACGGCGGCCGTTTGCGGTAGTCCAGCTGCGCCAGGACAATGCGCTGGGCACGCTGTTCAACATCGTGGGCTTCCAGACCAAGCTGAAGCACGGCGAGCAGACCCGCATCTTCCGCATGATCCCCGGCCTGCAGCAGGCCGAGTTCGCACGACTGGGCGGCCTGCATCGCAACACCTTCATCAACAGCCCGCGCCTGCTCGATGACACGCTGCGGCTCAAGGCCCAGCCGCGTCTGCGATTCGCCGGCCAGATCACGGGCTGCGAAGGTTATGTCGAGAGCGCCGCCATCGGCCTGCTGGCCGGCCGCTTTGCCGCCGCCGAACGCATGGGGCTGCCACTGGTGCTGCCGCCGCCGACAACAGCCTTCGGCGCCATCCTGTCGCACATCACCGGCGGTGCCGCCGCCGAGACGTTCCAGCCGATGAACGTCAATTTCGGGCTGTTCCCGGATGTGCCGACACCGTCAGGCGCGCGGCGTCCCTTGCGCGGCAAGGACAAGAAGCTGGCATTGACGCATCGCGCCCTGGCCGACCTCGATGCGTGGCTCAACCCCCGGCGCGCCGTCGCGGAATGACCGATGGATGACACCCCGCCTGCCCCGCCACCTTGCGACGTTGCCTTCACGCCGTCCGTCAAAGCAGCGCAGGCGCGGCTCGGCTCGCGCGCCCACATGGAACGCATGGAGGGCGAGCGACCGTGGCTCACGGAGGTCACCGACGATCTGGCGACATTCCTGACCGTCGTCGACACGTTCTTCTTCGCCACGGCCAGCGCCGACGGCCAGCCTTACATCCAGCACCGGGGCGGACCGCCCGGCTTCCTGAAGGTGATCGACAAGCGCACGCTGGGCTTCGCCGATTTTCGCGGCAACCGGCAATACATCACCGTCGGCAATCTCGCCGAGAATCCACGTTGTCACATCTTCATTCTGCACTTCGCCACCCGGCAGCGCATCAAGCTGTGGGGCCGTGCCCGCTACGTCGAGGACGACGCCGCGCTGATGACCCAACTCGCGATCCCGGGCTATCGCGCCGTGGTCGAACGCGCCATCCTGTTCGAGATCGACGCCTGGGACGTCAACTGCCCGCAACACATCACGGCCCGCTACAGCGAAGCGGAGATCGCGCCGGCGGTCGACAAGCTCGCGGCACGAATCAAGGAACTGGAAGAGGAAGTGGCGCGACTGAAGGCGGTCACGTGATACTCCTGGGAGCGCGGGCGTCTCGCCCGTTCATGCCAGGCGAAGGCGGAGCTTTCGCGTGATGCGGGCCGGAGGCCCGCGGTCCCAGGATCACCCGCAGCGGGAGTAACCGCAGGACAGGCAGAGATCGCAGCCGTCGCGATGCGTGAGTGCCGCAGCACCACATTGCGGGCACTGTCCCAGCCGCCGGCCGTCCGCTGCGCCGGGGTCACCGCCATCGGATGACTCGCTGCCGACGGCAGCCTTCAGCTGCACGGCATCGGCGCTCAACGGTCGTTCACCGGGCGCCAGGAAGCCGATGTCGATCAGATGTCGCTCGATCACCGCGCCGATCGCGGCCAGCAGTGACGGCACGTAGCGGCCCTCCATCCACTGCCCGCCGCGCGGATCGAACACCGCCTTGAGCTCCTCGACCACGAACGACACATCGCCGCCGCGGCGGAACACGGCCGACATCATGCGCGTGAGCGCCACGGTCCAGGCATAGTGCTCCATGTTCTTGGAGTTGATGAAGATCTCGAACGGCCGGCGTCGGCCATCCTGCAGGATGTCGTTGAGCGTGATGTAGATCGCATGGTCGCTGCCCGGCCACTTGATCTTGTAGGTGCTGCCGGGCAGTTCGGCCGGCCGCTCCAGCGGCTGCGCGATATAGACCACGCCGTCCTTGACCGGTGCCTTCACCGGTGTTGACGGCACCACGGCCGATGCCGACTCCGCCGCCGACGCGGTCAGGATCGCACCCGTCACGGCATTGGGTCGATAGGTCGTGCACCCCTTGCAGCCGAGCCGATAGGCTTCGGCATAGACATCCTTGAAGGCTTCGAAAGAGATCGACTCCGGCAGGTTGATGGTCTTGGAGATCGAGCTGTCGACGTACTTCTGCGCCGCCGCCTGCATCGCCAGATGCGCGGCCGCCGGCAGGGTCTGGGCGTCGACGAAAGCGTCGGGCAGCGGTGCGTCCGGTCCCCTCAGATGGCGGAACAGCCGGTAGGCATAGTCCGCAACCTCCTCGGTGCGACGTGCGCCGTCCCGCAACGTCACGGCGCGCTCGTAGGTGAAGGCGAATACCGGCTCGATGCCCGACGACACGTTGTCGGCCAGCAGCGAGATGGTGCCCGTCGGCGCAATCGAGTTCAGCAATGCGTTGCGGATGCCGTAGCGTGCGATCGAATCACGCACGTCGGACTCCAGCGAGCTCACCGTCTCGCCGGCGAGATAGCGGTTGCGGTTGAACAGCGGGAAGCTGCCCTTCTCGGCCGCAAGGTCGCTGGAGGCCAGGTACGACTGCCGGCGCACTGCCGACAGCCATTCCTCGGTCAACCGTATCGCTTCCGGCGAGCCATAGCGCACGCCGCACATGATCAGCGCATCGGCAAGCCCGGTGACGCCCAGTCCCATGCGGCGCTTGGCCTGCGCCTCGGCCTTCTGGGCCGGCAGCGGAAAGCGCGACACGTCGATGGCGTTGTCGAGCATGCGCACCGCCAGCGGCACCAGCGCCTCCAGTGCTGCCATATCCAGCGCCGCATCGTCTTCAAACGGATTCTTGACCAGGCGCGCCAGATTGATCGAGCCGAGCAGGCAGGCGCCATAGGGCGGAAGTGGCTGCTCGCCACATGGATTCGTAGCGCTGATCGATTCGCAATAAGCGAGGTTGTTGGCGCGGTTGATGCGGTCGATGAAGATCACGCCCGGCTCGGCGACCTCGTAGGTCGCACGCATGATGCGGTCCCACAACGTGCTTGCGCGCACCGTGCGGAAGGTTCGGCCGCCGAATACCAACGGCCAGTCCGCGTCGGCTGCGACAGCGGCCATGAACGCATCGGTGACCAGAACCGATAGATTGAAATTGCGCAGCCGCCGGGCATCACGCTTGGCGTCGACGAAATCCTCGATATCGGGGTGGTCGCAGCGCAGGGTCGCCATCATGGCGCCGCGCCGCGACCCGGCGCTCATGATCGTGCGGCACATCGCGTCCCACACATCCATGAAACTGAGCGGCCCCGAGGCGTCGGCACCGACGCCCAGCACCGGCGCGCCGCGCGGCCGCAGGGTCGAGAAGTCGTAGCCGATGCCGCCGCCGCGCTGCATCGTGAGCGCGGCTTCCTTCAGATGCTCGAAGATGCCCGCCATGTCGTCGGGGACGGCGCCCATGACGAAGCAGTTGAACAGCGTCACCTCGCGTCCGCTGCCGGCGCCGGCCAGAATGCGGCCGGCGGGCAGAAACTTGTGATCGCGCAGTGCTTCGTGGAAACGGGGCGCCCAGTGGGCCGGCTCGCGCTCGTTGGCCGCCAGCGCCTCGGCGACGCGCCGCCACGTGTCATCGATGGCCTTGTCCACCGGCGCCC
>DATEIF010000527.1:0-7559 GCA_035279205.1 Vineibacter sp. | reverse complement strand
ACCTCCAGCACGATCTCACTGGTATAGGCGCGGATGCCCGGGCCGGTCGCCAGGACCTGGCGCGCGAAGTCCTGGTAGTGCGCCACGTCCCTGCTGCGTACCAGCACCACATAGTCGATGTCGCCGGCCAGCGTCAGGCAGTGCGCGACGCGCGGCTGCTCGCGCATGCGCCGCTCGAAGTCGCGCATCGTCTTTTCGCGCGGCCGCTCGAGCTTGATGCGCACCACCGTCAGCAGCGGATAGCCCAGCGCCGCCGGCGCCAGCTGGGCGGTCGTGCGGGCGATCACGCCCGCTGCGCGCAACCGGCGCACGCGTTTCAGGCAGGCCGGCGGCGACAGGCCGACCGCATCGGCCAGCGCCTGGTTGGCGATCACGGCGTCGCGCTGCAACAGTCGCAGGATCTTGCGGTCGATGGCGTCGAGCGTCGGGTCAGTGACGATTTCCGGCGGCTTTCGATTTCGAACGTTTATGGCCATGATCAATAAGAAAAATTTTCTGATTGGCCAGAAATGTGACTCAATTCCATCAATAAAGCATCCATAAAGAAATCTCGATCGGCCAAAGCCGTTGTAGCGTTGGCGTCGGACTGGAGCAAGGGAGCCGCCGATGTCGACACCACGTCTCAGCAACGAGCCTCTCGAAGAGCACCTCATTCGCTACGGCCTGCCGTTCGTACCGCGTCTGATCGCCAAGGCACGCGGCAGCGTGATCTGGGATACCGAAGGTCGCGAGATCCTCGATTTCACCTCGGGTCAGATGTGCGCCACCCTGGGCCACAACCATCCGCGCATCGTCGAGGCGATCCACCAGGCCTGCGAGGGCGCACTGCATCTGTTCAGCGGCATGCTCAGCCCGCCGGTGGTGGCGCTCTCGCAGCGACTGGCCAAGCTGCTGCCGCCGCATCTGTCGCGGGCGCTCTTTCTCAGCACCGGCGCCGAGTCCAACGAAGCGGCGCTGAAGATGGCCAAGCTGCACACCGGCAAGTTCGAGGTGGTGGGCTTCACCGGTTCCTGGCACGGCATGACGTCGGGCGCGCAGTCCGTGAACTACGTCGCCGGGCGCCAGGGCTACGGCCCCATGATGCCGGGCTCGCTGGCGCTGCCGGCGCCCAACGCCTACCACTGCCCGGTACGGCATTGCCGCAACGCCTGCGACGGTACCTGCCTGGATGTCGGCTTCGACATGATCGATGCGCAGTCGACCGGCTCGCTCGCCGCCGTGATCGCCGAGCCGGTGGAAAGCTCCGGCGGTGTGATCGTGCCGCCTGACGGCTACTGGCAGCGCGTGAAGGAACACTGTGAGAAGCGCGGCATGCTGCTGATCTTCGATGAGGCGCAGACGGCCTTCGGTCGTCTCGGCCGCGACTTCGCCTTCCAGCATTTCGGTGTCGAGCCCGACATCCTGACGCTGTCCAAGACGTTGGGCGGCGGCTTGCCGATGGCAGCCACGATCACATCCGATGCGATCGAAGCGGATTGTCACGCCAAGGGTTTCATGCACGCGACCTCGCACGTGTCCGATCCGTTGCCGGCCCAGGTGGCGCTGGCCGTGCTCGACGTGCTGGCCGAGGACGGGCTCAACGGGCGCGCGCTGGCGATGGGCGAGCGGCTGGCCGCTGGTCTGCGCTACCTGCAGGACCGGCACGAGATTATCGGCGACGTGCGCGGCTTTGGCCTGCTGCAGGGCGTCGAATTGGTGAAGGATCGCCAGGCGCGCACGCCGGACGTGGCGCGCGGGCGCGCCATTACCCATCGCTGCATGGAGCTGGGACTGTCGATGAACATCGTGGCGGTGGGCGCCATGGCCTCGATCTGGCGCATCGCGCCGCCGCTCACGGTGAGCGCCGAGGAGATCGACCGCGGCATCGCCATCATCGATCAGGCCATCGCCGACGTGGTCGCCGACGGCGTGCGCGCCGCCGCGGAGTAGGGAGCGCGCGATGGAGGTACTGCGGCGCTGAATACCGGCTGCTCTGCCGGTTGGGCTCGTGTATGGTCGAGCGACCAGGGCGAGCCACCGGCGAAGGGTTTCCAGCGATGATCACCGTCTTCGGCGAGGGAAGAGGGTTCCGGGTCGTCTGGCTGCTGGAGGAGATGGGGCTCGCATACCGGCTGAGGCCGGTGGACATGCTGGCCGGCGTCGAGCACGACGCGGAGTACCTGGCCATCAACCCCGCCGGGTTCATCCCCGCGATCCAGGATGGCGACGTTACGATGGTCGAGTCGATCGCGATCATGGAGTACCTGATGGCGCGCTACGGGCCGACGCCGCTGGCGCCGGACCCGCACAGTTCCGCTTTCCCCGCGTACCAACAGTTCCTTCACCTCGGCGAAGCCGGCCTCGCCGCCTCGATGTACTTTGTCGTCGTCAGCCGCCATTTCGCGCCCGAGGCTGAGCGGCAGAACTGGGGTGCCGGCAAGGCGCTGGAAGTATTCGAGAGCCGGCTGGGACTGGTCATCCGGCAGCTCGCGCGCTCGCCGTATCTCGCCGGTGACAGGTTCACTGCAGCCGACATTTCGGTGACCTACGCCCTGGAATTCGCCCAGAGAACCGGCTGCTTCGTCCTCGGCGACGCAGAGCGGGCTTATGTGGCCCGCACCAGCGAGCGCGAAGCCTACAAGCGGGCCATGGAAACATGTCAGGCCACGAAGGCATGGGCCGCCGAGGTGGCCGGGCGATGACGGCCTGTGGGTCGTCTGCCGATCTGCGGCGTTCTCCTGAGCGGTCTCGACGATAGGCGTTCACAGCATCGCCGCTCATGTGCGGCTGCGGCGCCCGACGTGTGAGTCTACGGCCTGGACGACCTCGCCCGGTTTGGCCCACTATTGATGCAAGGCCATCATCAACGGGCACGGGGGAAATGCCACAACAGCCGACGGGTCGGAGCGCGTCCAGACGCCCCGCAGATCCCTGTCGACGCCAGCCACACCAGACAGATCACCACGCGCCTTGGGCACGCTCCGGCAGTCAGCGATGCCGGGGCGTCGATGCATGTTGCCCGGCGCAGATCTTGCACCCGCCGACAACGACGACTCTCCGATTCTTCTGACAGGAGCGCTTGCCGTGAACCGATTTCGCCACTTCTCGCTTGCAGCCCTTGCTCTCGTGCTGGGCGGACCGGCGTTTGCTCAGGGCCTGCCACCGGGACCAACCGTCAACATCCAGGCGGTGACGCAGGTCGGGCCGGCGTTGCCGCAATACACCAAGGTCGACATCCCCCTGCTGCGCGAGGGCGTGCCGCAGAAGTCGGGCGGCCGCATCAAGGTCACTCTGGCGAGCTGGCCCGAGCGCAACCTCAACGGCCCCGAGGTCATCCGCCTCGTCCGCTCCGGCCAGGTCGATATCGGCGCGGTGTCGCTGCAGACCGTTTCCGGCGAGGTGCCGCTGCTCGACATGGTCGACCTCGCGGGCCTGAACCCGACGGTCGGCCAGGCGCGCAAGGTCTCGCAGGCGCTGCTGCCGGAACTGAACAAGGAGCTCGAGCGCTTCAATACCCGCATCGTGGCGATGTATCCCTTCGCGGCGCAGATTTTCTTCTGCCGCGACAAGGTCAGCAGCCTTGCCGACCTCAAGGGCAAGCGCATCCGCACCAGCGGCGGCTCGTCCAACACCTTCGTCACCTCGATCGGCGCGCAACCGACGTCGATCGGCTTCCCCGAGGTCTATGCCGCGCTGGAGCGCGGCGTGGTCGATTGCGCCATCACCGGCTCCAGCTCCGGCAACGGCGCGCGCTGGTATGAGGTCAGCCAGTCGCAATATGCGCTGCCGCTGTTCTGGTCGGTCGCGATGTATGTCGTGAACCTCAACTGGTGGAACAAGCTCGACCCGCAGGTGCGTGCCTTTCTCGAGGGCACGATGAAGGAGGTCGAGGACGCCCAGTGGAAGCTGGGCGAAGAGACCACCGAAGACGGTCTTGCCTGCAACAGCGGCGACAAGGCTGGCTGCAGGATCGGCAAGCTCGTCGAGAGCAAGCCGATGGCGCTGCACCGTCCGGCCCAGGCCGATCAGGACACACTGCGCACGACGTTGACCTCGGCCATCCTGCCCGAGTTCATGCAACGCTGCGGCACGCGCTGCGTCGAGATCTACAATCGCCTGGTCGCGCCCGTCAGCGGCGTGCCGTATCAGGCGAAGTAGCGCTCGCCGGTGGGGGGAGCGGCGATGCAGATGGCTTTGTCATCCTGAGCGAAGCGAAGGATCCGTTGAGCCATCGACACGCACGAACCATGGAAGCGCGTCCACCATTGATGGTCCCGTGCGAACCGAGGGCTCAATAGATCCTTCGCTTCGCTCAGGATGACAGCGGCGACGCGCAACACGGATCACAAGGGGGAGAATGAAGATGATCGTTTCCAGAGCCGCGGCGGCGATGTTCATCGTCGCCGCGGGAATCGGCGCAGCCGGCGCGCAGAGCCTGCCGGCGGGGCCGGCAGTGCGCGTCACCATGGTCACGCAGCTGTCGCCGTCCATTCCGCAATACACCAAGGTCGACATCCCGATGCTGCGCGACGGCATCCCGCAAAAATCGGGCGGGCGGATCAGCGTCACCCTGGCGAGCTGGCCGGAGCGCGGGCTGACCGGTCCGGAACTGCTGCGCGTCATTCGCTCGGGTCAGATCGACATCGGCGCGCCGGCATTGCCGACCGTGGCGGGCGACGTGCCGATGCTGGAGATGTCCGATCTCGCCGGCCTCAATCCCTCGCACGCCCAGTCGCGCCGCGTGATCGACGCCGTGTTGCCCGACGTGAACAAGGAGCTCGAGCGCTTCGGCGTGCGCATCATCGCGACGTTCCCGTATCCGGCGCAGGTCTTCTATTGCCGCGAGCCGGTGACCAGCCTGGCCGACCTCAAGGGCAGGCGTATCCGCACCGCCGGTGGCTCCTCGAACGATTTCGTGCAAGCCATCGGCGCGCAACCGACCGCGATCGGCTTCCCTGAGGTCTACTCGGCACTGGAGCGCGGCGTGGTCGACTGCGCCATCACCGGCACCGCGACCGGCAACGGCGCGCGCTGGTACGAAGTGACGCGGCACATGTACGCGCTGCCGGTGTCCTGGGGCAACTCGGCCTACGTCGCCAACCTGGCATGGTGGAACAAGCTCGATCCGGCCGTGCGTGATTTCCTGCAGGCGACCTTCAAGGACGTCGAGGACCAGCAATGGGCGCTGGGCCTGGAGGCGACGGAAGACGGCATCGCCTGCAATGCCGGCAAGAAGGAGGGCTGCCGCATCGGCCACGTGGTCGAGAGCAAGCCGATGACCGTGACGCGGCCGACCGACGCCGACATGGAGACGCTGCGCGCGAGCTTGCGCACCGCCGTCCTGCCGGCCTGGGTCAAGCGCTGCGGCGAGCGCTGTGGCGAGGCCTACAACCGGCTGGTCGCGCCGATCACCGGCATCCGTTACGAAGCACGCTGAATTTTCCTCTCCCCGCGAGAGCACAGGGCATCGCATATGGCCTCGTACGACCTCATCCTGAGGAGACGGCGCAGCCGGCGTCTCGAAGGATGGGCTGCAGTCTCGGTTGGTCGTTCCAGCTGTCGTCGCAGCACGTGCGCGGTTGCCCACCCTTCGAGACGCTCGCTGCGCTCGCTCCTCAGGGGGAGGTTGGAGCCCTATGCGAATCTCCCCGCCCTCGCGGGCAGAGGTGTTGAAATCACAAGCGCTGAAAAGGAAACGTCGCGATGCTCGATAGATTGATCGTCGCGACCGGCCTGTGTCGCAGGCTCGTCGCCGGGCTGGGCAAGGGGATGGGCTACGCCGCCGGCTGGGGCTTCATCGTCTGTGCCGGCTTCATCACCTTCGATGTGCTGGCACGCCGGTTCCTCGGCTTCTCCTCGCAGGCCACGACGGAGCTGACCGGCTATGCGCTGGCCTTCGGCATCTCCTGGGCCTTGGCGCACACGTTGACCACCCGCGCCCATGTCCGCATCGACGTGCTGATCAACTACCTGCCGCCGCGCATCCGCCACCCGATGCACCTGCTGAGCCTAGCGGCGCTGGCCGTCTTCATCGGTTTCGTCGCCAAGGGTGCGCTCGACCTGGTCGACGAGTCGCTGCTCTTCAACGCCACCGACATCAGCGTGCTGCGCACGCCGCTGTGGATCCCGCAGGGTCTGTGGGCCTTCGGCATCGTCGTGTTCCTGGTGCTGACCCTGATCATGCTGGCGCAGGGCGCTTTGCTGGTGATCGCCGGCCGCGGGGCGGAGGCCGAGGCGCTGCTGCACGCCCGCACTTACGACGAAGAAGCCGCCGAGGCGCTGGAGGCCGTCGGCACGTCCGATGCCCCGGACGGCGCCGCGACGAACGGCAAGGAGACCATCAAGTGATCGCGATCGCCTTCCTGCTGATCCTCGTCTGCCTGATGGTCGTGATGAGTCTTGCCGGAGTCGGCACCGGCAATTTTCTGATCGGCGAGGTGCTGCTGCTCGTCGGCCTGTTCCTGCTCTTCTTCGGCGCCGGCATCTATATCGGCGCGGCGTTGGGTGTGCTGGGCCTGATCGTCGGCTTTGCCTTCTCCGACCGCCCGTTCTGGACCTTCATCGGCCAGACGGTATGGACGCCGTCGTCGAGCTTCGTTCTGGTTGCCGTTCCGCTGTTCCTGCTGATGGGCGAGATCCTGTTGCGCGCCGGCCTGTCCGACCGGCTCTACAAGGCGCTGAACGTCTGGCTCGATCGCCTGCCGGGTGGGCTGCTGCACACCAACATCGCGGCATCCGGCGTCTTCTCCGCCATCTCCGGCTCTTCCGTCGCCACCGCCGCGACCATGGGCTCGGTGGCGCTGCCGTTCTTCAAGGGCTCACGCTACGATCCCAAGATGGTGCTGGGCTCGCTCGCCGCGGGCGGGGCACTGGGCAACCTGATCCCGCCCGGCATCACCTTCATCATCTACGGGCTGATCACCGAGACCTCGGTCGGTGCGCTCTATCTGGCCGCGGTCGGCCCCAGCATCCTTGTCGTCGTGCTGTTCGTGCTGGTCATCCTGTGGAAGGCGCGCACGGCGGCGCCCCATGTCGATCCCGATGCGCCGCGCATCCCGCTCGCCACGAAGCTGCGCAGCCTCGTCGACCTGGTGCCGACGGCGGTGCTGATCCTGGTCGTGCTGGGCACCATCTATGGTGGGCTGGCGACCGCGACCGAGTCGGCAGCGCTGGGCGTCGTCGGCGCCATGGTCTTTGCTGCGATCGAGGGCCGGCTGTCGCTCAAGATGCTCAACGCCTCGGCCGAGGCGACGGCGCGCAACACGGCGCTGATCGGGCTGATCCTGTTCGGCGCCTATGTGCTGAACTACGTCTTCGTCAGTCTCGGCGTGCCGCAGGCGATGGCCAAGGTGGTGAGCGAAATACCGCTGCCGCCATGGGCGATCATGCTGCTGATCATCGGCTTCTACCTGGCGCTCGGCACGTTCATGGAGGGCTTCTCCATGGTGGTGACGACGATCCCGGTGATTTTCCCCGTCGTCGTCGCGCTCGGCTACGATCCGGTCTGGTTCGGCGTGATCGTCACCATGCTGGTCGAGATCGCGCTGGTCTCGCCGCCGGACGGCACCGTGCTCTACGTG
>DATEIF010000526.1:0-7411 GCA_035279205.1 Vineibacter sp. | reverse complement strand
CGCCGCGGTTCCCGACACCCGTGCGCGTGAAGCCGCCCGCCGGCAAGCCGCCGCGCGTGCCGCCACCGAAGTCGCAACCACCCACATTGTCGGATGTGCTGATCGTCAGGGATCCGCAACTTTACCTGCCCAAGATGGATCGCCCTGTTCCGGATCGCCCGGCATCCCATGCGCGGCTGACGGGCGTGAACGGTCCGGTGCTGGTGAGCGGACCGCAGCTTGGCACGGCGAGAGGCTTCTCCGGCATGCTGCTGCACGCCAACGAGACTGTGCGCACCGGGCCCTTCGCCTTCCATGAAGATCCGTCTCTGGCCAGTCTTCTCGGCTCAGAAGGCCGGGCCGTGATCCGCTACAACGACGGCACGTCGATCGCCATGCCACCGCGATCCACCGTGATCATTTTCGATGCGGCCAGCAGCGTCAGCCCGTCCAAGGCGCCGCCGCCACTGGTGGAGATCGATGAAGAGGCCGTGAGGGATGCGCTGGGGACTCTGGGCGGACTGATGCGAAAATAGCCGTCATTTGTCCATGGCAATGCGGTCCTGAGGCGTCATCGGCCGCACGCTGTAGGCCTTCAGCCGGCCCAGCACGGTGCCGAAGCTGGTGGACATTTCCATCCTGACGGGCAGCAGCCGCTCAAAACCATCCAGGGCGCTGAACCAGAGCTTCGGCGGGTTCTTTTCGTAGGCGTCCTGCTTCATGCGCTCTTCTTCGTAGCCGGCGATGCGCTTCATCACGGCCTCGCAGACCGTCGCCTCGCCGACAGCGCCGGTGACCTCGCCGTTCTTCAGCTTGCCGCTGCCGACCCGGCGCAACGTCACGTCGAAGCGCCGCTTGCTGTCGAAGACGGGATAGACCCGGTCGCACGGATCGTGGCCGCCCAGCGCACCCGATATCGCGGCGGTCATGGGATCGAGCGCGCCGCGCTTCTGGTCGGCCGAGACCGTCTTGTAGTCCTTGGGCGCGAAGGGCGGTTTGTGTTCCTCGCTGTAGGTCCCATCGCCGCGGTAGGCCACCTGCCACGTACGGGTATTGTTGCGGAACTGGATCCATGACCAGCCGCCCTGCGGCCGCAGCCCCTGCGGGCCCGCGGTGCCCCAGGCCCGGTTGCTGCCGTTGAAGGTGGCCGAGAGGGCGGCGGCGATGCCTTCCTTGCTGAACTTGGCATCGACCACATAGCGGTCGCCGTCGACCCGCATGTGCGCTTCGGCGCGGAAGGCGCGCAGGCCGCTGACGGTGAATTCATACTCTAATGTCACCACGCGACCGGTGGCCGAGGGTGTCTGCGCCGTCACCGGGCTGCCGGAGCCGAGCAGGACCAGGGCGCAAGCCGCCGTCCAAACCGGGAGACGGCCAGGAAACATGTGCATCGCTGCCACCCTTACCATCCCTTTTCGTGGGGCCGGCGGCCGCTGGCGCCGGTCCTGTCGGATTCTAGGCAGCGCCTAAGTGCTTGGCAACGCGGGTCGGGATCGCCATGTTCGACTGAACCCTTGTATCGTCGTCTCAATGAACCCGCCTGGAAACGCCCCTAAAGTCCCGATCAAGCCTGCAGACGCCTGGAAGGTGATCCGCATCGTCCTGCCGTATCTCTGGCCGCGGAATGCGCCGGAATTGCGACTGCGGGTCGTGGCTGGCGCCATCCTGCTGGTGGCGGCCAAGCTCACCAATGTCGGCGTGCCGGTGTTCTACAAGCATGCCGTCGATTCCCTGTCCAACCCGCTGGCCCAGGCCGTCGCCGTGCCGATCCTGCTGCTGGCAGCCTACGGCATCTCGCGGGTCATGGCCCAGGCCTTCGGCGAGCTGCGCGATGCCATCTTCGCCAAGGTGGCGCAGCGCGCCGTGCGGCAGCTGGCGCTTCAGACGTTCGATCACCTGCACCGCCTGTCGCTGCGCTTCCACCTGGAGCGCCAGACCGGCGGCCTCTCGCGCGTCATCGAGCGCGGCACCCAGGGCATGAGCTTCGTCATCAGCTTCATGACCTTCAACATCATCCCGACCATCCTCGAGATCGCGATGGTGGCGGGCGTGCTGTGGTACCTCTTCGACTGGCGGTTCTCGCTGGTCACCCTGGCGGCGATCCTGGGCTACGTGGTCTTCACGGTGAAGCTATCGGCGTGGCGCAGCATGCTGGTGCGCCGCATGAACGACAGCGATACCGACGCCAACGCCAAGGCGATCGACAGCCTGTTGAACTACGAGACGGTGAAGTATTTCGGCAACGAGGCGCACGAGGCCGCCCGTTTCGATGTCGCGCGTCAACGCTACGAGCGCGCCGCCGTGCGCAGCCGGATCTCGCTGTCGGTCCTCAACGTCGGACAAGGCGCCATCATTTCGCTGGGTCTCGTCGTGGTGATGGCCATGGCGGCGCAAGGGGTCATCGACAAGACGATGACCCTGGGCGATTTCGTGGCGGTCAACGCCTTCCTGATCCAGCTCTACCAGCCGCTCAACATGCTGGGCTTCGCTTTCCGCGAAATCCGCGACGGGCTGGTCAACATGGAGAAGATGTTCGACCTGCTGCATGTCCCGCAGGAGATCGCCGACAAGCCGGGTGCACCGCCGCTGGCGGCCGGGCCGGGCGCCATCACGTTCGAGCATGTCGACTTCCGCTACGAGGCCGAGCGCCAGATCCTGCACGACGTGTCGCTCACCGTGCCGTCGGGCCATACCGTGGCGATCGTCGGGGCATCGGGGGCCGGCAAGTCGACGATCTCGCGGATCCTCTACCGCTTCTACGATGTGGCCGGTGGGCGTGTGAGCATCGACGGCCAGGACATCCGCGACGTCACCCAGAAGAGCCTGCGGGCGGCGATCGGGATCGTCCCGCAGGACACCGTGCTGTTCAATGACACGGTCTATTACAACATCGCCTACGGACGTCCTGCCGCCACGCGAGAGGAAGTCGAGGCCGCCGCCCGGCTGGCGCGGATCCATGACTTCATCGTCTCGCTGCCCAGAGGCTACGAGACCATGGTGGGCGAGCGCGGCCTGAAGCTGTCGGGCGGCGAAAAGCAGCGCGTCGCCATCGCCCGCACGATCCTCAAGAACCCGCGCATCCTGCTGTTCGACGAGGCCACGTCGGCGCTCGATACGCGCACCGAGCAGGAGATCCTGTCGTCGCTGCGCGAGGTCTCGCGCGGCCGCACGACGCTGGTGATCGCCCATCGCCTGTCGACGGTCATCGATTCGGACGAGATCGTCGTGCTGATGGCGGGCAGGGTTGCCGAGCGCGGCAGCCACGCCGTGTTGATGGCACGCGACGGCATCTACGCC
Organism: Vineibacter sp.; assembly: GCA_035279205.1. GTDB lineage: Bacteria > Pseudomonadota > Alphaproteobacteria > Reyranellales > Reyranellaceae > Vineibacter. Next base: position 4,135 of record DATEIF010000526.1, on the reverse strand, counting down.
GACATGTGGCGCCGCCAGCAGGAGGCGACCGAGGAAGCCGAGCGCAAGGCTGAGGAACCGCCGTCGCTGCGCTCCGAAGGGCACCTGGCGGCGGCGCAGTGACCAGGTGGCAGATGATCTGGTGCTCTTGCAAAGGGAGGAACAAGTGTCCGTGACGTTCACTCCGCTGGCTCCCGTGTTCGCCGCCGAGGTCGGCCCGATCGATCTGCGGCAGGTGCACGATCGGACAACCCTGGACGCCATCCGCGTGGGCATGGACACCTACGCCGTCCTGGTATTTCGCGACCAACGTTTCAGCGACCAGGAGCAGATCGACTTCGCTCAACGGTTCGATGGAACCCTGCATGCCAGGACGTCGTCTTCGGTCCTGGCGCAAAGCCGGTTGGGCAGCGAGGCCCTGGCCGATGTCTCAAATGTCGACCGCAACGGCAACATCAGGGCGGCGGATGATCGCCAGCGCGCCTCGTCGGTGGCCAACCGGCTGTGGCACACGGATGCGTCGTTCGTCGACCCGCCGGGACGGTATTCCATGCTGTCTGCCCGGGTCGTGCCGTCCGTCAGGGCTGATACCGAGTTCGCCGACATGCGCGCGGCCTATGACGAGCTGGACGATGAGACCCGCACCGCGATCGCGGGTCTCAGGGTGCATCATTCGATCGTCTATTCGCGGCATGTGCTGGGCTTCGACTTTACCGACGAGGAGAAGGAGAAGCTGAAGGGCGCCGTCCATCCGCTGGTACGGACCATCCCCGGTTCCGGCCGTCGTGCGCTCTATCTCGCCTCGCATGCCGCTGCGGTGATCGACATGCCGGTGCCTGAGGGCCGCCTGCTGCTGCGCGACCTGATTGAGCACGCGACCCGGCCTCACCTCACGTACCGCCACATCTGGCGACCGTACGACTTCGTGATCTGGGACAATCGCTGCACGATGCATCGCGCCCGACCCTTTGACGACAGGATGCACCGCCGGGAAATGCGCCGGACCACGTCGCTCGATCTGCCGCTGCCGGCCCAAGCGTAGTCGGTTGAATTCGGCCGTCGATGGCGTGGCCCAGGACGGCTGACAACGTCGTTGCGATCCGCTAGACCGACAGCAATGACGGCAGTTGCTGCAAAGGCCAAGGCCAGTGAGGACCCCCTCCACGCACCGCTCCTGGCGGGCGATCGGCGGGCGCTGGCCCGCGCCATTACCCTGATCGAGTCGACGCGTGAGGACCACCGCGAGCGCGCCGATGCGCTGCTGACCGGGCTGCTGCCCGAGACCGGTCAATCGGTGCGGCTGGGGATCACCGGCGTGCCGGGAGTCGGCAAGTCGACCTTCATCGAGCGCTTCGGGCTGCACCTGATCGAGGCGGGCCACAGGGTCGCGGTGCTGGCCATCGATCCGTCGTCCAAGCGCACCGGCGGCTCCATCCTGGGCGACAAGACGCGCATGGAGCTGCTGTCGCGCCACGCCAACGCTTTCATCCGCCCGTCGCCGGCAGGCGCCACCTTGGGCGGCGTGGCGCGCCGCACGCGTGAGGCGATGCTGCTGGTCGAGGCGGCGGGCCATGACGTGGTGATCGTCGAGACCGTGGGGGTCGGTCAGTCGGAGACGGCGGTTGCCGACATGGTCGACATGTTCGTCCTGCTGCTGCCGCCGTCCGGCGGCGATGATTTGCAGGGCATCAAGAAGGGCGTCGTCGAGCTGGCCGACCTGCTGGTGGTCAACAAGGCCGATGGCGACCTGGCGCGCACCGCGCAGCGCTCGGCCAACGACTACCTGAACGCATTGCGCCTGCTGTACCCCAGCAATGCCGCGTGGATGCCCGAAGTACGCACCTGCTCTGCGATGGAAGGTCGGGGCATCGCCGAGGTGTGGGACGCCGTCGGCCGCTATCGCGCGGCGCAGGGCGATGCCGGTATCGCCAAACGCCGCGGTGCGCAGGCGCGCGCCTGGCTGTGGAACGAGATCGGCGAGACGTTGATGGCGGCCTTGCGCCGCCACCCCGACGTCCGGCATCAGCTGGCGACGCTGGAGCGCGACGTCGAGCACGGCACCGTGGCGCCGTCGACGGCGGCGCGGCGCATCCTGGCGACGTTTCTCGGACGATGAGCCGGCGCGTGCCCACCCGGCCAGCCCGGGCCAAGAAAACCAACACGGCCAAAGGTGCGTCCGTGCGCAAAGTGCTGGCGCGCAAGCTGGGCGTGAAGCCGGCCGGCGGCCGCGGCAAGCGCATCCATCCGGCGCGGGTCGCCGACGAGGCGCTGCCGTTCTGGAAGCGCAAGACCCTGGCGCAGATGACCAAGCGCGAGTGGGAGTCGCTGTGCGACGGCTGCGGCAAGTGCTGCGTCAACAAGCTGGAGTACGAGGAAACCGGCGAGGTGGTGCAGACCAACACCTGCTGCCGGCTGCTCGATACCCATACCTGCCAGTGCAGCGACTACAAGAACCGCAAGGCGATCGTCCCCGACTGCATCCAGCTGTCGCCTGACGTGGTGGCCGAGATGGACTGGCTGCCGCACACCTGCGCCTATCGCCTCGTCCTGCAGGGCCGTGATCTCTTCTGGTGGCACCCGCTGGTGTCGGGCGACCCGCAGACCGTGCATGACGCCGGCGTGTCGGCGCGCGACAAGGTGATTTCCGAGCTGGAGGCCGGCGACCTGACCGAACACGTGCTCGACGACTGGTTGTGAAGCCTTGGGCGGAGTGGAAACAGCGTAGATGGATGATCGCTCAACGGAACCGCGTCGTCGCAGGTTCTTTCTCGGACTGGCTCTTCTCATCATCGTGGCAGGTACTTCGGCATGGTACGGGTGGCGTGACGACGCCGTGCCCGCGGAGCTGGCCTGCCCGACGCCGCAGGCCGATCGCAGGATCGCCCACTGCCTGACGTCGGTCGCGCTGCCCGCCGCCAATCTGACTGTCACGACCACCAGCGGCCTGTCGGTGGACGGGACAGTTGCCTTCTTCCAGGTGGCTGCTGATCGCAACGGCCCGGCCACGCTGGTGGGGGTCTCGACACGCGAGGGCCGCGAGGTCTGGCGTCTGCCGTTGCCGGCGCAGTTCCAGCCCCAGGGTGTCGTGTTCGCGCCGTCGGGCAAGCAGGTCGCCGTGTGGGACAAGGGCCGGACGGTGCGCGTCATGTCGGTGCCCGATGGCAAGGTGCTGTCCGAGATCACCACCGAGACCTTCGCCGATTTCGACGTTGCGTACACGGCCGAGGGTGACGCCATCGTGGCGCATCACCGGCGCTATGCGCTTGCCGATGCCGCCGCGCCGCCGGCGTCGGAACCCGGCTACCGGGCCGACGGCCGCTGCAACACCATCATCGGCCAGAGCAATATCGACACGGTGCTCAGCCGCGACCGCGGCCTCGTGGTCAAGATGACCGCGCCGGGGCGTTATGTGCGGGGAAGCGACTTCTGCGACGCCAAGAGCGTCCTCATCCTCAACGGGCCGGAGATGGGATTTCTGTCCTTCGCACCGGGCGATCGCCGGCTGGCCGTGTCCTACACGATCGCCGGCCGATCCAAGAGCGACTGGCGGACCCTGGTCGAGATCTACGACACCGAAAGCCGCTCCGGATCCGCAAACCGGGTGTCGCGCATCGAGCTGGATGGTGACGTCGGCTATCGCATCGGCTGGTCGCCGGACGGCAAGCAGCTCGCGGTGATCAAGGTCAAGGACTCGGTCGCTACAGCGCAGATCTACGGCGTGCCATAGTCGAGCCATGGAACATGCAACCCTGACCACCGAGCGCCTGCGCCTGCGGGCGTGGGTGGAAAGTGATCTCGAGCCGTTCGCGGCGCTGAACGCGGATCCGCAGGTCATGGCGCACTTTCCCAAGCGTCTCGACCGGGCGGAGAGTGATGCGTTTGCCGCTCGCGTTCGCGATCACTTCGAGCGTCGGGGTTTCGGCTGGTGGGCGGTCGAGGCGCCCGGGATCGCCCCCTTTGTCGGCTTCATTGGCCTGTCGGTCCCGTCGTTCCAAGCCCCTTTCACGCCGTGCGTGGAGATCGGCTGGCGTCTGGCCGCGGCCTATTGGGGACGCGGCTACGCCACCGAGGCGGCGCGCGCCGCGGTGGATTTCGGTTTCAACAAGCTTGGGCTCGACGAGATCGTGTCGTTCACGGTGCCGGCCAACCTGCCGTC
>DATEIF010000525.1:0-20741 GCA_035279205.1 Vineibacter sp. | reverse complement strand
GGCCAGCAGGTCGCGGATTGCATCGAAATCGCGGGCATTGAAGCGTTCGACATAGGCCGCCAGCAGTGCCTGCTCGGGCGCCGCCAGGGCGGGGAAGGGATGGTCGTCGGGCTCCTGCGCCAGCTGCCGCAGGCGCGTGCGGCCGCGATGCAGGGCAGCCTTCACGGTGGGAATCGTGGCGTCCATCACGCTCGCGATCTCCTGCAGCGAATAACCGAGCACGTCCATCAGGATGACGCTGCTGCGCTGCGTCACCGGCAGGCGCATGAACGTGCGCAGGCTGGCGGCCGCGACTTGGCGGGCGTCGGTGGCATCGTCAGGGTCAATGATCCGGTCGAGGTCAGCGTCGGCATGGATGGCGTCCTGACGGCTGCGTCGGCGCAGGAAATCCAGCGCTGCGTTGTGGGCGATGCGAAACAGCCAGCCCTCGGCGGAGGTGATGGTCCCGGCCTGCGGCAAGCCCCGGATCGCCTTCACCAGGGCCTCCTGCAGGACGTCCTCGCCATCGATGACCGAACCGGTCATGCGGGCGCAGTAGCGATGCAGCTTGGGCCGCAATTCGCCCAGGAGCCGGTCGAAGGCCGCGCGCGCGTCAGCGTTGCCGGCGGTGGATGTACTCATAGGATCTCCCTCGGACAGCATCCTGCCCAACGACCTCTAGACGTTCGTGACCGGCCAAAGGGTTCGGTCGACATCCGGGAATCTTTCGTGGGGTGCCGATCGTCTCCAGATCGTGATCGAGCCGCCAAGGGAGACAAGCCGTGAAGCGAGTGATGGTGCGCTACAAAGTCAAGGCCGACCTGGCGGCCGAGAACGAAACCTATATCGCCGCCGTGTTCGAACAGCTGGGACGCGAGCGGCCCGGCGGGCTGCACTATGCCTCGTTCAGGCTCCCTGACGGCGTGACATTCGTCCATATCGTCGCGCACGAGGACCCACGGGGCGCCAATCCGTTGACGGCGCTGGCGACGTTCAAAGCCTTCACCGCCGACATCCGGGACCGTTGCGAGGAAGCGCCGACGGCGACGGATCTTCAGGAGGTGGGCTCCTATCGCTTTTTCGTGACGTAGACGCGCTGGCCTGCAAATCCCGTGAAGGCGTCATGACGACGGGGCCGTTGGCAGTCGGGTGCGGCCGGTGGTACGAAGAACGCCTGATTTGTCCTGAAAATGAGGCGATGCGTCATGACTGGGCGCACAGCACTGACCGGCCCCGGCGTTTGGCTCGGACCCGAGATGACATCTTCAGACCGCTGGATCCGCACCCTGCCGGCCTCCGCGCACGGCGAGATCGATGCGGCCCTCGACGGCGTGCGTCGCCGCGGCCTGGCCTGGCACCAGATCCGGCGCGAGGATTTTCCGCTGCCGTCCCTCGACGCCGTGCTCGAGGACGTCGCCGAGGAGCTCGAGAACGGCAGCGGCATGGTCAAGCTGCGCGGCGTGCCGGTGGCGGGCTATGACGAGACGGCGCTGCGGCAGATCTATTTCGGCATCGGCACGCATGTCGGCACGCCGGTCTTCCAGAACCGCAGCGGCGAGCTGATGCGCGCCATCCGCGATGAAGGGGCCGGTGTCGGCCAGCGTTACGGCCAGGTCGAGGGCAAGGGCGACGGCAAGCCGTTCCTGTCGTCCTATGCGCGCACCCTGACCAACGGGCAGCTGCGTTTTCACACCGATCGCACCGACGTGGTGGCGCTGCTCTGCGTGCGGCAGGCCAAATCAGGTGGCGTCAGCAAGATCTGCAGCTCGGCGGCGGTGCACAATGCCTTCCTGCAGCGGCGGCCGGACCTGCTGGAGGTCCTGTTCCAGGATTTCTGGCGCAGCCGGTTGGGCGAGGAGTCCGACAAGGCCGAGACCGTCTACCCGCTGCCGATCTTCGGCGTGCGCGACGGGCGCTTCACCAGCCACTATTCGCTCACCTACATCGAGGCGGCCGAGCTGGTGCCTGGCGTGCCGAAACTGACGGCGGTGCAGCGCGAGGCCATCACCATGCTGATGGCGTTGGCCGAGGAGCTGAGCTTCGAGATGACGCTCGAGCCGGGCGACATCCAGTTCCTCAACAGCCACACGACCTACCACGGCCGCACGCCGTTCGAGGACGACAAGTCGACCGGCCATGACCGCATGCTGCTGCGGCTGTGGCTGTCGATGCCCAACAGCCGTGCCCTGCCGGCTGGCCACGAGGTGCTGTGGGGCAGCATCGATGCCGGCGTCCGGCGCGGCGGTATCGCGCAGGTGACCGCCTAAGCCGACCGTCATTCCGGGCCCCCTTCCGCAAGCTCAGGGCAGGCGTGCTCGCGGGAGGGTTGTCGTCGGCGTCGGTCCCGGCCACTTTCACATCGCAGAAAACGGACGGTGCATGGTGTCAGTGGCCGAGGAAACCGGCGCGGAACGGAGGCGTGATGCGCGCGTGATCAGCCTGATCAGCGCCGCGCACTTCGTCAGCCATTTCTACATCCTGTTGCTGCCGCCGATTTTCGGGCTGGTGAAGGCCGAGTACGGGGTCAGCTATACCGCCATCGGCCTGGCGCTGACGGCGTTCAATGTCGTGTCGGCGACGCTGCAGACGCCGGCGGGGTTCCTCGTCGACCGGGTCGGGCCGCGGACGATCCTCACCGGTGGGCTGCTGCTGGGCGCCGCCGCGATCGCGGTGGCCGCCCTTGTCCCGGGCTACTGGTTCCTCGTGGCGGCGTTTGCCGTGCTGGGCTTGGCCAACACCGCCTATCATCCGTGCGACTACGCCATCCTGTCGGCGGCGATCGACGGCCGGCGCATCGGCAAGGCCTTTTCGATCCACACCTTCGCCGGCTATCTCGGCAGCGGCGTGGCACCGCCGATCATCCTGCTCTGCGCCGCCGCCTGGGGTTGGCGCAGCGCCTTCCTGCTGGCGGCGGCATTGGGTGTCGTGGTGGCGCTGCTGCTGATCGTGCAGGGCCATGTGCTGACGCGCCCGTCGGCGCCGCGGGTGAACCGGCCGGAGACTGCGTCGGCAAGGGCCGAGGGCTGGCGCCTGTTGTTCTCGGCGCCCATCCTGCGCAACCTGATGTTCTTCGCGTTGCTGGCGATGGCCAACGGCGGATTGCAGAACTTCTCGGTGGTGGCGCTGGGCTCGCTGCACGGCACGCCGGCATCGGTGGCCAACTTCGCGCTCTCCGGCTTCCTGCTGCTGAGCGCGGTGGGCGTGCTGGTCGGCGGCATCATCGCCGATCGCACGGCGCGGCACGAGCGCGTGGCGGCGCTATGCTTCGCGGCAACCTCGACCATGGTGGTCCTGATCGGCTGGGTCGACCTGAATGCCGTCCTGCTGATCGCGATCATGTCCATCGGCGGGCTGCTCAACGGCATCATCCAGCCGTCGCGCGACATGATGGTGCGTGCCGTGACGCCGCCAGGTGCCTACGGCAAGGTGTTCGGCTTCGTGTCGACTGGGTTCAACCTCGGCGGCATGGTATCGCCGCTGCTGTATGGCTGGTTGCTGGACCGCGGCGAGCCGCACCTGATCTTTGTCCTGGTGTGCGGTTTCATCCTGTTGTCACTGTTCACCGTCATCACGCGGCCACGGCCGGCGCCCGCCGCAGCGCCCCGGCCGGTTGCCGCGGAGTGACAGTGGCAGCTTTTTAGCGCTGTTTCTTAAACTTGTTGCTCGGGTGTGCAGTTGCCGCGCCCGTGCTACTGTCTGCTGGTCATCAACCAATCGGTGGATGATAGAGCCAGCTGAGCGTGTTGTTCTGTCCGTGCTTACGGGTTGCGTTGCGTATGCGCCCCCGGCAAGCTGGGACGGTGCAGTTGTGGACATGACGATGAAGCGACTCCGGAGCGCGGAGCAATGAGCGTGTGGAAAGTGCAGGTTGCCGGGATTGTCAGCCGCTGGGTCGAGGGCGGCCGTTATCCCGTGACCGAAGCCGAGTGGAAAATGGAAAAGCTTGAGGGTGATAAATTCCGCTTCAGTCGCTTTGGCGAGGATCCGTTTGAGCTCAGCGGCAAAGAGGTTCGGACCTACATCTACGCCAAGACGCTTGTCGTCGTCGAAGGCACCTGGCCATGAGCGGTCACATTTTCTTGCCATCATAGGCGCGGACCGGACGCGATCGTCCACCGACGTTCCGGCACGAGGCCGTGAACTACGATGGTCGTCGTTGCAAGTGCACCGCGATCTTGGGCCACGCTGCGCGGCCGAGCGCCTGCCAGTGTTCGATGACAGCAGCCGGCACGACGCCGATCGCGTCATGCCAGGACGCGCGGTCTTTCATGCGCGCATACCAGTCGGCCAGCGCTGGGCGCTCCGCCAGCTCGATCAACGGCGCCAGGCCCATGTGCTCCAGACGCGCGACATAGGGCAGCGCGGTCAGATCGGCCAGGGTGATCGCGTCACCGACCAGGTACGCCGAGCGCGCCAGTGCCGCGTTCATGGCCTCGAGCATCTCCTCCTGCGTCTGGACCGCATCGACGAACGCCGGCGCATCGACCCCCAGCCGCGCTGCGTCGGCACGCAGCGCGCGGTCGCGGCGATTGGGCATCGCCTGCAGCATGGCGGCGAGCTTGTCCGGCGCCATCGCCTGCAAGGCCGGGCGGCCCAGGATGGCGTAGTGCATCATGCCGTTGGCCGGATGATGCACATCGTCCAGCCGCCGGATCCAGGCCCGCATATGCTGGCGCTCAACAGGATCCGCTGGGCGCAGCGCCAGCTCGGGGAAGACGTCGTCGAGATATTCCAGGATCGCGGCGGTCTCGATCAGGACTGCGCCGTCATGCACCAGGGTTGGCACGACACCGCGCGGGTTGAGCGCGCGATACGCAGGCGTGTGCTGTTCGCCCGCCTGTAGGTCGACCGTGACGCTGTCCCAGGCGAGCCGTTTCTCCGCCAGTGCCAGCCGTACTTTCTGTGAGGACGCCGAGAACAGGTTGTGATGCAGTCGCAAGGCCGCCATATCATTTCACCGGCGTTGTTCTGTCGTCCTGAGCGAAGCGAAGGACCTGTTGAACCGTCGACGCGCACGGGCCGAGGACCTGCTGACCTACGCCGGCGACAGTCCCGTGCGACTGGACCGCTCAACAGGTCCGTCGCTTCGCTCAAGACGACAGCAGTTGAGCAGCCTCGATCATCGATAGGCAATTACGTCCGGCGTCATCACCGGCGTTTGGCGCGCCGGGGCACGACCTGCTGCGCACGCATCACCTTGCGCGCACTGGCGCCGGCGAGGGGTGTGTAGATGACGAGCCGCAGGTCCGGCGCGTCTTCCACGACAAAGGACGTATGCTCGAAGCGGATCTCGCCCAGCTGGGGATGCTGGAAGCGCTTGATGCCCTCGCCCCTGCCCATGACGTCGTGTTGCGCCCACCAGCGATGGAACTCGGGGCTGATGTCGTCCAGCTCGCGCACCAGCGCGGCGAACGCCGGATCATCGCCGGCGCGGCTGAACTCCAGACGGAACTTGGCCAGCATGGCCCGCACATCGTCTTCCCAATCCGGCATCATGCGGCGGTGGTCGGCACTGGCAAACACCAGCCATAGCATGTTGCGTTGCTCGGCCGGGACCAGGCCGGGATCGCCTAGCACCGCACTCATCGCCTTGTTCCATGCCAGCACGTCCCAGCGCGCGGTCTTGACATAGGCCGGGTTGGGTATGGTGTCCAACGTATGCCGCAGCGCCGGCGTGACGCGGGAGGAGGGCACCGGCACCACCGGCGGCGGGCGATGCTGGGCCAGAGCGAAGAGATGGGCGCGCTCCGCCGAGTCCAGCCGCAAGGCGCGCGCGACATTCTCCAGGAAGTGCGACGACACCGAGATCGCGCGTCCCTGTTCGAGCCACGTGTACCAGGTGACGCCGATACCGGCGAGTTGTGCCAGCTCTTCGCGCCGCAGGCCCGGCGTGCGGCGTCGTTGCGTGGAGGGCATGCCGACATCGATCGGCGACAGACGCGCCCGCCGGCTACGCAGGAAAGCGGCCAGCTCGCCACGGCTGGACGGGGATGAGCGAAGATCCGGCATTTCGTTTATCCGGGTGGTGCTGATACCAGGATAACTTCCCTTCTGGTCCCATCATACCACATCGCTTCGAATACGGCCGCCGCCGATCGTCGTCGTGATCCCCGCGGCATGTGAGAGGTTGCGATGAATGGCGCTCGTGTCCGTGCCGGCGCTGCCGGTCCCGCCGTTGCTCGCTTCGCAGAGCGTCGCTGGGCTGCACTGGGAGTCGTGCTGACGGGCGCGTTCATTGCCGTCATGAGCGCGATCATCGTCAATGTGGCACTGCCCAGCATGCGCCAGGATCTCGGCGCCAGCTTCGCGGAGCTCGCCGCTGTCGTCGCCTATTACGGCCTGGCCTACGCCATGGCGTTGATCACCGGCGGCCGCCTTGGCGATCTCTACGGTCGCCGCCGCATGTTCGTCATCGGCCTGGGCGCCTTCACGGTTGCGTCCGGCCTGTGCGCGCTGGCACCGACGTCGGCGGTCCTGATCGCCACGCGCATCGTGCAAGGCGTAGCCGCCGCGGTGATGTATCCGCAGGTGATGTCGTTGATCCGCGTGACCTTCACTGAGGAGCGGGCACGCGCCACGGCGTTCGCGGCGCTGGGCATGGCACTGGGCCTGTCGGCCGTCGCGGGCCAGCTGCTCGGCGGCGTGCTGGTCGACATGAACCCGTGGGGGCTGGCCTGGCGTTCGATCTTCCTGATCAACGTGCCTGTCGGTCTGATCACCATGATCGCGGCGATGCGGCTGATTGCCGAGTCCCGCGCATCGACGGCGCACCGCCTTGACCTGGTCGGTGTGATGCTCAGCACGGCAGGACTGGGACTGTTGCTCTATACCCTGATCGACGCGCGCCGTGCCGGTTGGCCGCCCTCGACGTTCGTCATGCTCGCCATGGCCGCTGCCGTGCTGGTGATGTTCGTGCTGCACCAGCGATGGCGGTCGGCGCCTGGCCGTAGCGGTGCGCCACTGTTGGATATCGCCTTGCTGGCCAATCGGACCTTCGCGATCGGGATCGTCGTGGCGCTCGTCGTTCATGCGACGATCATCGGCTTTCCCTTCCTGCTCGCGTTCCTCCTTCAGCTCGGCCTGTCGCACACCGCGTTCGAGACGGGCGTGATCATGGCGCCCAATGCGATCGCCTTCATGATCGTCTCTCTCGTCGTCAGCCGTCTGATCGCCCGCTTTGGCCGCACCGCAGTCCTGGCGACAGGTGCGCTGCTGACCGCCCTGGGCTTTGCGCTGTCTGCGGTCATCGTGTCGGTGATCGACAGCCCGCGCGGTGTGCATGTGGTGCCGGCGCTGATGGTGGTGGGCGTGGGGCAGGGGCTGGTGCTGACACCGCTGCTGAACACCATCATGAGCGGTGTGCCGGAAGATCTGGCTGGCGCAGCATCGGGGCTGACCAGCACCATGCAGCAGGTCGGCGGTGCCTTCGGCGTGGCGGTGATCAACCTGCTGTATTTCGGTGCGCTCGAGTCTTCGCATGCGGCGCCACTGGCCGCGCATGCCGCAGCCTTCAGGCTGGGCGCCGGCTACGCCGTCCTGACGGCCCTCATCACGTTTGGCCTTGTCCTGCTGCTGCCGCGACAGGTCGGCCGGATGTGATCATCGGCGGACCGGCAGGCGGTACCGCAATTGGCGGAGTGACGAGCATGACTCTCGAAGACAACAAGCGTCTGGCCGTACGGCTGTCGGAACTGGCCTTCAACGAGCGCAAGCTCGATGAGGCGATTCGTCTGCTGGCACCCGATTTCCGCACCCATGCCGGCGGCCAGACGCGCGGCCCTGAAGGCTTCACGGCCATCGTCGATACCTTTCTCAAGGGTTTCGCCGACTTCCATGGCCAGCCGCAGCATGTCCTCGCCGAAGACGACAAGGTCGTTGTCTTCACCTTATGGCGGGGCACCCATACGGGCCGCTTCCGCGGCCTGGCGCCGACCGGCAAACAAGTGGCCTTCGAGACGGTTGATCTGTTGCGGATCGCGCAGGGGCGCATCGTCGAGCACTGGGACGTCGTCGACCGACTCGCCTTGCAGACTACGCTGGGCCTCATCCGCCCGGCGGCGTGAGAGTCCGTCATCCCGAGCGGAGCGAGGGATCTCCCGCGAACGGAGACTCCCAGGAGATCCTCGCTGCGCTCGGGAGACGGCCGCTTCTTCGTGATGCGTTCCAGCTAGTGGCGGTGCGTTGCGCGATAGGCCGCCAGGCGGGCCTCGGCCGATAAGGGTGCCCCTGTCGGCGCAGGCCTGTCCCCCAGCCCGCGCCACAGCGCGACCCAGACGGTGGCACCCGCCAGCACGGCCGTGGCCAGCAGGCCGCCTTCCGGTCCCCAGGTGCCGCCGGTCATCACGGCGGGCCCCGTCAGCGTCCAGGCCGTCGCCGAGCCGCCTTCAGGCTCGATGCCGCTGAGCGGCACGCCCCAGAGATTGGACAGCGACCAGTTCCAGCCGGCGTGCCAGGCACACCCCGCCCACAAGCTGCCGGTTCGCAGCGCCAGCAGGGAAAGGAACACGGCGAACAGCACCAGGTTGAATCCCGGCAACACACCGAAGCCCGCATTGCGCGAGTGGGCCCATGTAAAGGCGATGGTCACGATGGCGATGGCAATCGGTGGCCCCAGCTTGACCGCCAGGACGTTCTGCATCCAGCCGCGATAGACCATCTCTTCGGTCGAGGCCTGAACGGCGAACATGATTGCCGCCATCACGATGCCCTGCATCGCTGCCATGCCGATCGGATCGGTCCCGGGCGGCTTCGGTGCGACCATGCCCAGCATGTCCAGCGCACCCATGATCGCCGTGGTGAACAGCAAGGCCAGCCCGAGGCCAAGGGGGATCCCCAGCAGCGCGCTGCGAGCGTGAAAGCCGATCGTGTTGAACGGCCGTCCTTCCGCCAGCCGCACCCACAGCAGCAACACCAGGGCGATGAAGGCAAACGCCAGGATGGTGATGATGGACGAGAAATAGGCCGCGTAAAGCGGCTCGGACACAGCCTTCACCAGGCTGACCAACGGCGGTATGGCCAGCGGCGCCAGCACGGCGGTCACCACCACCACCAATCCCGCGCCCAGCGGGATCGCCAGCCAGATCGGCGTAATCCGTCGGCCCCGGCGAACGTCCGCCACCAGGCTGTTGTCGCGCGACAAATCGGTGCGCACTTTCTCCCCCAGTCGGACGCAATCCTGCACTGGGGGTCGATCTTATACATAAAGTGAGCGACCGCGCGACTCGCCTTGCTCGTTTCGGACCAAATTCTTGTTCATGTCATCCCGGGCGAAGCGAGGGCTCCTGCTCGCTGCGCTCGGGGTGACGCGTTTGGTCTAGGCGCTGCGGTTCATGCGGTTGCCGACCAGGTCCTCGACGACGGCCGGGTCGGCCAGGGTCGAGGTATCGCCAAGATTGCCGTACTCGTTCTCGGCAATCTTGCGCAGGATGCGGCGCATGATCTTGCCCGAGCGCGTCTTGGGCAAACCAGGTGCCCATTGGATCAGGTCGGGCGCCGCGATCGGGCCGATCTCCTTGCGCACATGGGCGACCAGTTCCTTGCGCAGATCCTCGGTCGGTTCGATGCCCGCCTTCAGGGTGACGTAGGCGTAGATGCCCTGGCCCTTGATGTCGTGCGGGTAGCCGACCACCGCCGACTCGGCGACCTTGGGATGCGCCACCAGCGCCGACTCGACCTCGGCTGTGCCCAGCCGGTGGCCCGAGACGTTGATCACGTCATCGACTCGGCCGGTGATCCAGTAGTAGCCGTCCTCGTCGCGGCGGCAGCCGTCGCCGGTGAAGTAGCAGCCCTTGTAGGTCGAGAAATAGGTATCGATGAAGCGCTGGTGGTCACCGTACACGGTGCGCATCTGGCCGGGCCAGGAATTGACCAGGCAGAGATTGCCCGTCGCTTCGCCCTCGAGCTCCTTGCCCTCGGCATCGACCATCACCGGCTGCACGCCGAAGAACGGTCGCGTCGCCGAGCCGGGCTTCAGCGGCGTGGCGCCCGGCAGCGGCGTGATCAGGATGCCGCCGGTCTCGGTCTGCCACCACGTATCCACGATCGGGCATCGCGAGTCGCCGACGACACGGTGATACCACAGCCAGGCCTCGGGGTTGATCGGCTCGCCGACCGAGCCCAGCAGGCGCAGGCTGGCGCGGCTGGTCTTCTTCACCGGCGCCTCGCCCTCGCGCATCAGGGCGCGGATGGCGGTCGGCGCGGTGTAGAAGGTATTGACCTTGTGCTTGTCGATCACCTGCCAGAAGCGCGAGCTGTCCGGCCAGTTGGGGATGCCCTCGAACATCAGCGTCGTGGCACCGTTGGCGAGTGGGCCATAGACGATGTAGGAGTGGCCGGTGACCCAGCCGACGTCGGCCGTGCACCAGTAGACGTCGCCGTCGTGGTAGTCGAAGACGTACTGATGCGTCATCGACGTGAAGACCAGATAGCCGCCTGACGTGTGCAGCACACCCTTCGGTTTGCCGGTTGATCCCGACGTATAGAGGATGAACAGCGGGTCTTCGGCGTTCATCGGCTCCGGCGGGCAGTCGGCCGCCACCTTGGCGCACGCGTCGTGGTACCAGACGTCGCGACCCTCGACCCAGTCAATGGCGCCGCCGGTGCGGCGCACCACGATCACGGTCTTGACGCCCGGACACTTCTTCAGGGCGGCATCGGTATTGGCTTTCAGCGGCACCTTGCGGCCACCGCGCAGGCCCTCGTCGGCTGTGATGACGACGGCCGAACCGCAATCCTCGATCCGGTTCACCAGCGAGTCCGGCGAGAAGCCGCCGAACACCACGGAGTGGACGGCGCCGATGCGGGCGCAGGCCAGCATCGCGTAGGCCGCTTCGGGGATCATCGGCAGGTAGATGGTGACGCGATCGCCCTTCTTGACGCCCTGCGCCTTGAGCGCATTGGCCAGCCGGTTTACCGCCGCATGCATCTCGCGGTAGGTGATATGCTTGCTCTCGGCAGGGTCGTCGCCCTCCCAGATGATCGCTGTCTGATCGCCGCGTGTGGCCAGATGCCGATCGATGCAGTTGGCCGAGACGTTGAGTGTGCCGTCATAGAACCAGCGGATCCGGACGTTGCCGGTGTAGTCGACGTCCTTGACCTGGGTGTAGGGCTTGATCCAGTCGAGGCGCTTGCCGTGTTCGCCCCAGAACTTTACCGGATCGTCGATCGATGCCTGGTACATCTGCTTGTACTTGGCGGTGTCGACGTAGGCCTTGGCCGCGACTTGCGGCAGCACGGGCAGGATCTGTTCGCTCATTCCCTTCCCTCCCTCGGCGGCACCGATCATCCGCATCACAGGTGTTGCTTGTTATCCTGGTTGTAACCAGCCGATGGACTGCCTGCCAAGCGGTGTTGCGCCGCAGCATGAAAATGTCGCACTACGCCGGCAAGCGTGAGCCCATTTGTGTCACGGCCGGGCCGGCAACTTCGATTCGCAAGGGGCGTTTTTTCAGGTGGGACACACGTCCTGCAACACGGAGAATGCTGATGTTTGTCCGGCTCTGCATGACTGTCGCGATCGTCGGCCTTGCCGCGCTCGCAACGGCGTCACCGGCTGGCGCCCAGTATCCCAGCCGTGAGGCGTGCGCCGTCTATGATTTTCCGCCCGGCACGCCCGAGTATCGGCTCTGCGTCGAGCGGGAGTTGGAAATGCGCCGACTGGGTCGCATGAAGCGCGACTACGGTGCAGCGCGCATCCTGTCCGATTCCGAGCGTGCCTGCACGTATTACGGCCTGACCCCGGGGTCGCCACGCTATGAGCGTTGCGTGCGTCGAGAAGTCGAGTTGCGTAGTCCCGAGTGAACATCCGTAAGGCGCCGCGGCACGCAACGGTGGAATACGCCGCATCCATCGTTCGTGCCGCGGATGTCCCGCTGAGCGGTGCGATCAGTCCTTGGGCGGCACGAACATGTAACCGACCCCGCGCACGGTGCGGATCGCATCGGGGTGCGCCGGATCGTTCTCGATCTTGCGCCGCAGGCGGGTGATGCGTAGATCGATGGCGCGATCGAACGCTTCCATTTCGCGATGTGCCGTCACTTCGAGCAGCCAGTCGCGTGCCAGCGGTCGGTTGGGGTTTTCGGCAAATACCTTGAGGAGGTCGAATTCGCTGGCCGCCAGTGTTTCTTCGCCGCCATCGGCAGGGTCGATCAGCACGCGCTTCTCGAGATCCAGCACGCGACGGCCCATGCGCAGGCGTTTGCCGGTCGTGACCACGGCGGCGCCGGTCGTGCGGCGCATGACGCTCTTGACACGGGCCAGCAGTTCGCGCGGGTCGAACGGTTTGGGAATGTAATCGTCGGCGCCGGTCTCCAGGCCAACGACGCGGTCGACCGTGTCGGTGGCCGCCGTCACCATGATGATGCCGATGCGGCCGCTTCTCTCGCGCAGCCACCGCGCCAGTGCGAAACCATCCTCGCCGGGCAAGCCGATATCGAGCAAAACCAGACTCGGCGCGTCGCGCTCGACCAGCTTGCGCAGCGCTGCACTGCCGTCGGCGCCCGAGACGCGATATCCGTTGCGGCCGAGATAGTCGACAAGGAGCTGGCGCTGTGCTGCCTCATCCTCGACGACCACAATGTGTGGACGCGTGTCCTTACCCTGGATCACGGTAGAATCTCCCCTCGGCATCCCGGACAACACCGGCACGCCGCCCCAGTTGTGAAGCTTGCAGGCTGGTGAAACGCAGGTCAATTCGTGAAAGGCAGCGGTTGCGCGATGCCGCTATGCCTCGTTCTCGTATCCCGCTGCCATGTCGATATCCTTGCGTGCCGGTGCCGTTTGTATCATGCGGCCGGTGACGCCCGGGCCGGAACCAGACGGTGCATCAGGGCCGTGATCGATTGAAAACGATGGCCCCGTGGCTGCGGGCAAAGGCTTCGGTACAGACCGCGCCGGTGCGGCCTTTGAGGCGGGGGAACTCCGCCTCCAGCGCCTCCAACGTCGTGTTCTCCTTGACGCGCACGTGGTGGACGCAGACGGCGCCCTCCGGCGACCAGCCGGCTTCGAACGTGTCCGCGGCGTCATTCTCTGCCCGCTGGATGCCCCAGGGGTCATAAACGTCGATGCGCATCCCGTCCTTGGTAAAGGGCTGGCCTATGCCACCATAGTCGCCGCGCACCATGCGGGTGCATGCGTTGTAAGCCTCGTGCAGGCCTGTGCCGTCGGCGGTGCGCGACCACGGCCGGTAACCGAAGCGCACGCATTTGCCTTGCGCGCCACTGGTGCAGACAAGCTCGAAAACGCCCGGCTCGGCAGGCTTGAATTCTCCCTGCTGGGAACTGCGGCCGGACAGGGGAAAGCCCTGACGACGGCCATCAGGGCCGGGTGCGCAGAAGTTCTGGCTGCTGCCATCAGCACCCAGCACCGAGAAGGTGTGAAGCCAGATGGCGTCGGAAGCCGGCAGATCGGTGCGCGTATCCTCGGGGTCGCGCTCGACGGCATCGATGCGCACGCGCACCGTGCTGCCACCCATGGCGATCACCAAAGTCGCGCCCGCGAGTTGCGGCGAGCGCAGCACGCGCCCATCACTCATCGTGACCTTGAACTGCGTGCCTTCGGCTTCGATCGATTTCAGGGACGCCGGTGTTTGTGCCGCGGCTGGTCCTATGCTCAGCAGCAGCGCCGCGATGGCGAGCGAACAGGCGCGCACAGACATGACCTCTCTCCGAACGGGGTGGCCGCAGATTCCGGCCGTCGCGAGCAGACCTTACCAACCCCGTGTATTGCAGCCGTGTCGCGGTCCGCGCATCTATGTGTCATCTGTATCGCAAATAGCCGTGAAATATGGGTCTCAACCGCCGGCGGAAGTACTTCGGCATGATTTCGCCCTGTACAAGCCACAGTCGTTTCGCATTAAATATCAAGCATAAAGCGTATCCGTCTGATGCCTGTGGTCAACGTGCGGCAGGGTCTTGCCCGCGTGTCCATGATCGTGAGGCGGCAGCACGCATCATTCATTAACGACCGGGTGCATCGGCGTCCGGCTGCGTTGCCATGAATATTCGGCGCGCAGAAAAAATATTAGGACGCAAGAGCCGTGGGCCAGGCCGCCGAAAGTTTGCAGTTTGATTCTGTGTTGACGTCCTTCGTCGACGACTGCACCCAGATCTGGGCAACCTGGCTACAGGACGGATTGCCGGGCAGCGCCGCCAGCCGAAAGCAACGGCGGGAACGCCGGTTCAAGACGGCGGTCGGTCGCATGACCATGTTCATGGTCCGGCCCAGCGTCGAGTTCGCCACCAGCGGTGGCTGGGGCGCGTTTAACTGGACGCGGTGGCGGCTGCGGATCAACCAGTGCTACACGGGCCAGGACGCGATCCGCTACAAGGACTTCGTCGAGCTGTGCAGCACGGTCTATCACGAGACGCGGCACGCCGAGCAGTTCTACAGAATCGCGCAGGGCCTGGCCGCCGGCAATCTGCGACTGCCGGATGCTCGGGCGGTGCAGATAACGCAGCAGTTGCCGGCCCAAGGCGCCATTCAGTCGCGCGTCGTCACATTTGAGACCGATGCCATTGACGACGATCCCCGTTATCTCACCGCGACGCAGCGCGCCCACCTGATTGCCGATCGCATGCGTATCCCGCTGTCCGTGGCGCAACATGCGGACCGGCAGCGCGACAGCTTCGTGAGCTATCTTGAGGCCATCAGGCCGGCATGGTTCCGTCGGGCCACGCTCGATGAGGTCAACGACTGGCTGCGGGCGACCTACCAAAAGCGTTTCTCCGAGTCCGGAACCTGGATGCAGCGACCGCTCGGCCCGTATCGGGTGCATCGCAACCGGCCTGAGGAGAACGACGCGCGCAGCCTCGAGGAACTGGTCCAGGCAGCCCTGTACCGGCGGATCGGACAGGATACGCCGCGCAACCGCCACAAGCGCCGCACGGATATCGACCTGTTCGGCGGTTGAACGCCGCGTTCCGGCATCCGGCGGTCATAGGCGGGTAGTTGCGGCCTCGGTGCCCGCGGTCCGCGATACAGACGATACAAAACCCGGTCTTGGCGATACGGTGGCGATACAGGCGGCGCCGATAATGCGCCGTGACGGATCGAACCATGACCTCCAAGTCATTGAGTTCCGCGCGCAAATCTCAGGGCGACGCGGCGCCTTCTGCTTCCCGGCCGGCTGCGGAGAAAAACGCGGCCCGAAAGGCGTTGCCGGCGCGCAAACGGCGGGGTGGCGGTACCACGGGTGCCTCCCTGGAGCTGCTGCGCACGGTCATGGACAACATGGCCGACGGCGTGCTGGTGGTCGGCATCAACGCCAAGGTCATGATGGCCAATCGCCGCTTCGCCGATCTGGTGGAGGCGCCGTACGATCTGTTCCGGCCCGGCCAGTCGATTCGTGGCGCCATGCGCCACCTGTTCGACCGAGGCGACTACGCCAGCAACGAGGCCTTCGAGGCGTTCTGGAAAACCAACATCGAGCGGCTGCGCAAGCTGGGCGGGCTGACATACATCCGCCGCGCACCCAGCGGGCGCTACCTCGATTTTCGCTTCACCGTGCTGCCCGAAGGCCGCGTCATCGTCGTCAACCGCGACGTCACCAAGCTGAAGCAGAGCGAGGACGAAGCGGCGCGCACGCGCGACATGTTCCAGCTCATCCTCGACAACATGACCGACGGGGTCATGATGTTCGACAAGGATTTCCGCTGGCAGATGACCAACCGCCAGCTCATGGAATTCCAGCGCTTTACACCCGAGGTGGCGCGGCCGGGCATCTCGGGCCGCGATATCCTGCGCTTCCAGGCCCAGCGCGGCGATTTCGGATCGTCCGACGATATCGAGACGCAGGTCGAAGAGCGCGCTGCCATGATGCTAAAGCCGGGCGGCAACCGCTATGA
This sequence comes from Vineibacter sp., assembly GCA_035279205.1. Lineage (GTDB taxonomy): Bacteria > Pseudomonadota > Alphaproteobacteria > Reyranellales > Reyranellaceae > Vineibacter. The sequence goes on along the minus strand of DATEIF010000525.1, from coordinate 4,920 downwards.
GCGGCGCACGGCCGGTGGCCGCTACATCGAGTTCAACTTCAAGCCGCTGCCCGACGGCGGCCTGCTGGCGATCTATCGCGACCTGACGGATCGCAAGGCGCAGGAAGAGGCGATGGAGCGCGCCGAACGGCGCTTGCGCGAAGCGGTCGAGAATCAAGCCGGCGGCTTCGCCCTCTACGATGCTGACCTGCGGCTGATCACCTGCAACAGCGCCTTTATTGCCATCGCTCCTGATGTGCCCGAACGCTATACGCCGGGCACGAAGCTGGAAGACGCGCTGCGGGCGCTGGCCCACAGCGGCAATCTGCCGGGCATCGATGCGTCCAATGCCCAGCACTGGCTCGACCGCACCATGGGCTACATGCGCAACCCCAGGGGCCGTGTCGAGGTGCCGTTGTCGGGCAACCGCTGGATGCAGCTTGAGGGTCGCAAGACGCCCGACGGCAATACGGTGCTGATGTTCACCGACCTCACCGCGCTGAAGCGCCGCGAGGCGGAGCTGGCGAGCGCCAAGGCGGAGCTGGAAAGCACGGAGCGCCGGTTGCGCGACGCGGTCGAGAACCAGGCGGGCGGCTTTGCGCTCTACGATGCCGACCTGCGTCTGGTCACGTGCAACAGCACCTTCGCCTCGATGAAACCCGATGTTCCCGAGCGGCGAACGCCGGGTGTGCTGTTGCAGGATGCGCTGTGGGCGGTCGCCCGGGCGCGGGCCATCCCGGGTGTCGACGGCGATCATGGCGGACCATGGGTGGAGCGCTGGTTAGCCTATATGCGCAACCCGGTCGGTCGCATGGAGGGCGGCTCCACCGATGGCCGGAAGCTGCAGTTCGAAGCGCGCAAGACGCCTGATGGCGGCACGGTGGTGATGGTCACGGACCTTACCGAGTTGAAACGGCGCGAGGAAGAGCTGGCGGGTGCCAAGGCCGAGTTGGAAGCGGCGCGCGAGGTGATGCGCACCGTCCTCGATAACATGACCGATGGCGTGATGTTGTACGAGAGGGACGGTCGCTGGTCGTTCGCCAACCGGGCCATGCACGAGTTCCACCGGATCTCGCCCGAGACCATGGCGGGCCTGAAGACGATCGCGGACGTCGCTCGTTTCCAGCTCGCGCGCGGCGACATGGGGCCGGTCGACGACATCGAGTCCGCGGTCAAGCAGCGTGTGGCGATGGTGTTGGCGCCGGGCGGCACCCTCTATCACCGCCGCACGCGCGAGGGTCGCTACCTCGAGTTCCGCTTCGTACCGGTACGCGACGGCGCCACACTGTCGATCCACCGCGATCTTACCGAGCTCAAGAACAGCGAAGAGGAAGTCGCCGAAGCGCGCCGGCGGATGACGCATGCCATCGAGACGCTGAGCGACGCTTTCGCCCTGTTCGACGACGAGGAACGCCTGATCGTCTGCAACGAGGCCTATCGCGATATGATGGCGCACATACCGCGCGCCATCACGCCGGGCGAGCGGTTGGAGGACGGCCTGCGCGACTTCGCGGCCGCCGGCTACGCGCCGCGCGCGGTGGGGCACGAGGAGGCCTATGTGCAGGCGACGCTGGACCTGCACCGGCAGGACGGTCTCTCGGTCGAGTTGCGCGTACGCCGCGATCGTTGGGCGCGTCTGTTCGTGCGCAAGACGCCGGACGGCGACACGGTCACGCTGTTCACCGACATCACCGAGCTGAAGGACCGCGAGGGGCAGCTCAAGCAGGTGGCGACGGAGGCTGAGCAGGCGCGCGACGAAGCCGAGGCGGCCAATCAGGCAAAGTCGACCTTCCTGGCCACGATGAGCCATGAGATCAGGACGCCGATGAACGGTGTCCTGGGCATGATGGACGTGCTGGAACGTCAGGGGCTCGACGTGGCGCAGCGCACCACTGTCGGCACCATGCGCGATTCGGCGCAGTCGCTGCTGCGCATCATCGACGACGTGCTCGACTTCTCCAAGATCGAGGCTGGCCGGCTCGAGCTGGAGACGACGGCGTTTTCATTGAGCGGTATGATCGAGAGCGTGATCGGCACGTTCCGCCCGCAGGCCGCCGCCAAGGGCCTGTCGCTGGGCCTGAATATTGATCCGGGCTCCGCCGACGCGCTGCTGGGCGATCCCACCAGGGTGCGTCAGATCCTGTTCAACCTGCTGGGCAACGCCGTGAAGTTCACGGAGCGCGGCGGCATCCGCGTGCGGGCCGCGACGGCGCCGGCCGGCGGCGGACGGGCGCGGGTGATGCTGGCGGTTGCCGATACCGGCATCGGCCTGGACGACGAACAGCGCGCGCGCCTGTTTCAGCCGTTCGCCCAGGCCGACAGTTCGACCACGCGGCGCTTCGGTGGCACGGGCCTGGGGCTCTCGATCGTGCGCCGGCTGGCGCAGCTCATGGCCGGCGACGTCACGGTCGAGAGCGCACCGGGCGCCGGCTCGACCTTCTCGGTGACATTGATCCTCGACACTGCGCCCGCCGACTCGCCGCTGAAGGCCTTGCCGCGGGCAGAAGGGGGCACGGCGCCCGGTCGTCCGCGCGCGGCGCCGCGTCAGGGCTCGCGCGTGCTGGTGGTCGACGACCATCCGGTCAATCGCGAGGTCCTGGTGCGCCAGCTCGATCTGCTGGGCATCGATGCCGACACGGCCGTCGATGGTGTCGAGGCGTTGGCGGCGTGGAGCCCCGGCCGTTATGCCGCCGTGCTGGCCGACATCCACATGCCGCGCATGGATGGCTACGAACTGGCGCAGCGCATTCGCATGGCCGAGGCCGAGCGCGATGGTGCGGTCAAGCGCACGCCGCTGGTGGCCGTGACAGCCAATGCCATGCGCGGCGAGGAGGAACGCTGTCTGGGCGCCGGCATGGACGCCTATCTCGCCAAGCCCGTGACCATCGACCGCCTCCGCGCAGCACTCGAGCGCTGGTTGCCCATGGACGGTGTCGACAACGACTCGGATACGCTGGGAAGGAGTCCTCGCACGATGGCGCCGGCCGTCGATCGCGGCGTGCTGGAGGCATGGCTGGGCGATGACAGCGCGGCGATCGCATCGCTGCTGGCCAAATTCCGCGACACGGCGATCGAGGCCGAGCGCGAGATCGGCAGCGCGCTGCGCATCGGCGATTTTGCCAGCGTGGCCATGGCAGCACACCGCTTGAAAGGCGCGGCGCTGACCGTCGGCGCCGCCGGCGTCGGCGAGGCTGCCGCCGAGCTGGAACGCGCCGGCAAGGCCGGCGATCGCGCCCGCTGTCAGGACGGCCTCGGCCCTCTCGCCGCCGAGCTACGCCGGGCCCTGGCCGAGATCTGAAGGGTCCTCTCCCGGCGAGAGCGGGGAGAGGAAGGGGCCCATGCCGAAGGCATGGGAAGGTGAGGGGTAGGAACGATCAAGCCATGCGCTGAAAGGCAGTGACTGGACGACCGTACCTCTCACCCTCCCGCGCTGCGCGCGGGCCCCTCGCTCTCCCCGCTCTCGCGGGGCGAGGGGAATAAGGCCGTGCGCACCACGAAATGCGGCGGCCCGGCGTCGTCGGTGATCGCGGCCAGCGATACGCCGTAGATGTCGGCCAGGCGATCGGCGGCCAGCGTCTGGCGCGTTGGGCCGCAGGCGACGAGGCGACCGCGATCGAGCAGGGCGATGCGATCGCAATAGGCGGACGCCAGGTTGATATCGTGCAGCACCACGATGGCGCCGACGCCGCTGCCGACAAAACGGCGCACCGCCTCCAGCAGCGCGTGCTGATGGCGCAGGTCGAGACTGGCGGTCGGCTCATCCAGCATCAGGAAGCGGCACGGGGCGTCGGCGGTGGCGGTCCAGATCTGGGCCAGCGCCCGGGCGGCCTGCACGCGCTGCCGCTCGCCGCCCGACAGGCTGGGATAGAGCCGGTCGGCCAGATGGGTGACGTCGGCCAGCGCGAGGGCGGATGCGATGATGCGCCGATCGTCGGCGGCGCTGGTGCGGCCGGCGTGCGGCATGCGGGCCAGCGCCACCACTTCGCGCACCGTGAAATCGAACGCCACGCTCGCCGACTGGGTCATCACGGCCCTGACACGTGCCAGCGCGTCCGTCGGCCAGGCGCCGGGTGCGCGGCCGTGCAGTTCGATCGTGCCGCTATCGGGTTTGCGGTCGCCGGCCAGCACGGACAGCAGCGTCGACTTGCCGGCGCCGTTGGGACCGAGCAGTCCCAGTACTTCGCTGGGCTGAGCCACAAGCGACACGTCATGCAGCAGCGTGGCGCTGCCGATGTGTACTGAGACCGATTGCGCGGCGAGTGTCACGTGTCGGCCAGCCGTAGGCGGCGCGCCAGCAGCCACAGGAAGAATGGGCCGCCGATCAGTGCCGTGACGACGCCGATCGGCATTTCGGCCGGCGCCACGATCAGGCGCGCCACGACGTCGGCCGCGGTCAGCAGCGCCGCGCCCAGCAGTGCGGCACCCGGCAGCACCAGGCGATGACCGGGACCGCAGGCAATGCGCAACAGATGCGGCACCACCAGCCCGACAAAGCCGATGATGCCGCAGACAGACACAGAGGCACTGGTGGTCAATGCGGCGAGGATCAGGATGCGCCGCTTCAGGCGCTCGATATCGACACCAAGGTGGCCCGCCTCGCGTTCGCCCAGGGCAAAAGCGTCGAGCGCACGCGCATCGCGCATCAGCAGGATCGTGGGAAGAACGATCAACGGCAGTGCCAGCGGCAGCGACGCCCAGGTCGCGGCGCCCAGGCTGCCCATGGTCCAGAACACCAGGCTGCGCAGCTGCTGCTCGTCGGCGATGAAGGTCAGGAAGCCGATGCCGGCGGCGCACAGCGCGTTGATCGCAACGCCCGCCAGCAGGATGGTGGCGACCGACGCACGCCCGTCGCGCAGGCCGAAGCGGCGCACCACGGTGGTGGCCAGCAGGCCACCGACAAAGGCCGCCGCCGGCAGGATCCAAGGCCGCGCCGCGGCGCTG
>DATEIF010000524.1:0-18241 GCA_035279205.1 Vineibacter sp. | reverse complement strand
AGGCGAGCACGCGCGGCTCGTTCAACCCGGCTATCGATCCGTTCATCCAGCCGCCGTTCGCGGGTGCTGCGCGCATGGCGTTCGACCTGACGAGCCGGCTGTTCTCGCCTTACCAGACCAATCCGCTGGACCTCAATCCGCTGCGCGACATCCTGGCCGAGGCGGTCGATTTCGACGCGCTGCGGCAGCATCCGCCACTGCGCCTGCTGATCGCCGCCACGCACGTCACCGAAGGACGCACGCGCATCTTCACCGAGCGCGATCTGTCGCTGAACGCGGTGCTGGCCTCGGCCTGCCTGCCGCTGCTGCATCGCGCGGTCGAGGTCGATGGCGCCTGGTACTGGGACGGCGGCTATACCGCCAATCCGCCGCTGCTGCCGTTGATCGCGGCGTCGCGCGCAGCGAACGTGCTGATCGTGCAATTGACGCCGATGCGCAGCGAGGCGTTGCCGACATCGGCACCGCAGATCGAACGGCGCCTCAACCAGATCACGTTCAACACGCCACTGGTGCGCGAGCTGGAGGCGCTGGCGACGCTGGGCTCGCTCTACGGGCGCACCATGGCACTGCTGTCGCCGACGGCACGCCGGCTGCGACGGCTGCGCCTGCACCGGATCGCGGCCGAGAACGAGTTCGCCGAGCTGGACCGCACCAGCCCGATGACGCTCGACTGGCCGTTCCTGACACGCCTGCGCGATGCCGGCCGGGCCGCGGCCGACGAATGGCTGGCGCAATCGTTCGGACATGCGCTAGAGACAGCCTCGCTGCCGGCGTCCCAAGAGGCGCCCGGCCGCCATGCCGCTCCATCGACGTGACATTGCGCCATGCCTGAATTGACTGGCGATTGGCAACGCAGCCAGTTGCCCCGCGACAAGACCCTGGACTCGCCCGTGGCTCGGCAGGCGGCGTTGAGCGCGCTCGACCTGTCGGGCCTTACGATCCGCCAGGGCCAGTTCGAGAGCGTCGAGTTCCGCGACTGCATCTTCGCCACATCAGTCCTGCTGGATACGACGTTCAAGACCTGCATCTTCCAGGCCTGCGATTTCACCGATGCGAGCCTGTCACGCTGCAGCTTCGTCGCCGACGGCCGCGAGTCGGTACCCTTCCGCAACGCCGACTTCCAGCGCGCATCGATGAAGGAGAGCCGCCTGCCGCGCGCTGCCTTCGAGCGCTGCAATCTCTACGGCGCATCATTCGACGGCTGCGACATGTCGGGCAGCACATTCACCGGCTCGACGTTCAGCAAGTCCTATTCGCGCAAGGTGGTGATGACGGAGATCGCCTTCCGCAACTGTCGCCTGCGCAACGTCGACCTGCAGCGCGCCCATCTCGAAGGCGCCGATTTCACCGGCACCTCGCTGGTCGGCGCCGACCTGTCGGAGGCCACCCTGGCAAACGCGGTCCTGCGCCATGCCGACCTGGCCGGCGTGCGCTGGGTGAGTGCCGATCTGGGCGACGCCGACCTGCGTGGCGCGGAGATCGCCGGGCTCGACCTGCTGGTGCTCAAGGCCTTTGCGCGGCTGCGCATCACACCCGAGCAGCAGAGCGCCCTGCTGTCGGAATTGGGCGTGACCGTCGCGCCGGACGAGGACGCCTAGAGATGGCCGCTCCACCCCTGCTGGCGCTGCGCGAGATCCGCTACAGCCTGGCCGACCAGACCGTGCTCGACGGCGCCGCCTTCGGCGTCGGCCGCGGCGAGCGGCTGTGCCTGGTGGGCCGCAACGGCGCCGGCAAATCGACCCTGCTGAAGATCGCCGCCGGGCTGCTGGCGTCGGACGGCGGCGAGCGCTTCGTGCAGCCCGGTACCACGATCGCCTACCTGCCGCAGGAACCGGATCTGGGCATCGCGCCGACGGTCGCATCGTATCTCGCTGGTGGCCTGCAGGATGAGCACGGCATCGCCGACGACGACTATCGCGTCGCCCAGTGGCTGGAGACCATCAAGCTCGATGGCGCGCGCGATACGGCATCGCTGTCGGGTGGCGAGAGCCGGCGCGCCGCCATCGCCCGCGCCTTGATCGGCAATCCCGACATCCTGCTGCTGGACGAGCCCACCAATCACCTCGACCTGCCCACCATCGAATGGCTGGAAGCGTTGCTGGAGGCCTGGCGCGGCGGCTTCGTGCTGATCAGCCACGACCGGCGGTTCCTGACCAACCTGGCGCAGGCCGTGCTGTGGCTCGACCGCGGCATGGTGCGCCGGCTGGACGACGGCTATGCCCGGTTCGAGGCGTGGTCCGAGGACATCCTGGCGCGCGAGGATGTCGAACGGCAGAAGCTCGACCGCCTGATCGAGACCGAGACGGCGTGGTCGGTCACCAGCATCCGGGCTAGGCGCACGCGCAACGAAGGCCGCATGCGCCGGCTGCGCGAACTGCGCGAGACGCGGCGCAACCTGATCGCGCAGACCGGGCGGGCCGTCCTCGAAGCCGGCGCCGCGAGCCAGTCCGGCACGCTCGCCATCGAAGCCAAGGGGATCACCAAGCGCTTCGGCGAGCGCGTAATCCTGAAGCCGTTCTCGACCCGGATCCTGCGCGGCGATCGCGTCGGCATCATCGGCCCCAACGGCGCCGGCAAGACGACGTTGCTGCGCATGCTGATCGGCGAGCTGGAGCCCGATGCCGGCACCACGCGCCGCAGCCCGACCCTGCAGCCGGTGGTGATCGATCAACGCCGTGCCCAGCTCGATCCGGCGCAGACGGTGTGGGAAGCGCTGGCCGAGCGCAACGATCACATCCTGGTGCAGGGCAAGCCCAAGCATGTCGTGGGCTACATGCGCCAGTTCCTGTTCCGTGACGAACAGGCGCGCCAGCCGGTCGGCGCGCTGTCGGGCGGCGAGCGCAACCGCCTGCTGTTGGCCAAGGCACTGGCGGCGCCGTCCAATCTGCTGGTGCTGGACGAGCCGACCAACGACCTCGACGCCGATACGCTGGACCTCCTGCAGGAGACGCTGGCCGACTATGACGGCACGGTGCTGCTGATCAGCCACGACCGCGACTTCCTCGACCGCGTCGTGACGTCGACCATCGCGCTGGAAGGCGACGGCACCGCGACCGAGTATGCCGGCGGCTATAGCGACTACCTGCTGCAGCGTGGCCCTCGCGCCGCACCGCCGGCGCCACCACCGGCAGCATCAGCCGCGAAGCCGGCGCCGACACCGCGCAACACCGACGAGCGCAAGCCGCGCAAGCTCAACAGCAAGCAACAGCGCGCGCTCGATGCGTTGCCCAAGAAGATCGAGGCACTGCACGCCGAGATCGCAACGCTGTCCGCCGCACTGGCCGACCCCGGTCTCTACCGCCGCGACGCCGCCGCGTTCTCGGCCAAGACCACCCGCCTCACGGCCGCGCAAGCTGAGCTCGACGCCGCCGAACACGAATGGCTGGAGCTGGAGATGCTGCGCGAGGAACTGGCGGGTTGAGGTGTCTTGATCCAAGTAGGTCGAAAGGGTAGGATTTTATCCTACCCCTATGGGAATGGCCATGCAGCCCGCCGAGAAGATCAGCATCACACTCCCTCCCGATATGGTCCGACTTATCCGCGAGAAGGTAGAATCGGGTGCCTACGCCTCGACGAGCGAAGTCATTCGCGAGGCCATGCGGATTTGGCAGCGCCAGGAAGAGGAGCACGCTGAACGCATTGCCGTGATTCGCGCCCGACTTCGAAGATCCATGAAAGATCCACGACCTGATCTTTCCTCGGAGGAGGTTCGTGCGTGGATCGATGATCTTGAGGCGGCCGCGCGGGAGGGCAGCGAGTGAAAACCTATCGGGTTTCGTTCCGGCCCGAGGCTCGATCAGATTTACAGAACATCTATCAGATCATAGCAGCAGATAGCCCGACACGCGCCGCAGCGTACATCAGGCGCATACACGATGCTTGCGCAGGCCTGCGGGACATGCCGTTTCGTGGTCGAGCGAGAAATGACCTGCTGCCAGGCTTACGCGTCTTGCCGTTCGAACGCCGCATCATCATCGCCTATCGGATTGAGCATGACCGAGTCCGAGTTGTCGGCGTGTTTTACGGCGGCCGTGATTATGAAACTCTTCTCCGCGACCATGGAGGTGACGACGGCTGACGATGCTCCAATGCACCAGGCTGCCACCCCCAAGTGCGGCGCAAGAACTCAGCGAGCGCCAAGCCGCCTCACCCGAGGCGCGACCGCAGCCTTGCTCGCACGTCGTTCCACGCCACGCCTGACGCTGGATCTACGATATGCTCGGCAAGCCGCCGATCGATCTCCGTCCGCTGCGCTTCAGTCAACGGAGCCATGGTCTCGGGTCGGAACAACGCCGCCCGAAGAGGCTTGTTCATGTCGGTAACCGATCACTGTGAACCCCAAGGCTAGCGAAGCGAGCGACACCTGGCAACGCGCACCCGCGGCCTGGCAGGCGCCGTTCGCAGGGCACAGATCACGGATTCTCGCGCCGGCCGATGTTGCGGGTGGCGTACATCAGCGCCGACAGGATCGCGAACAGTGCCAGGCTGCCGCCCAGCAGCGACCAGCTCTCGGCCTGCAGCAGCAGGTAGAGGTAGGCGAAGAGAGCGGCAATGGCGGCGCCGAACAAGGCGGCGAACAGCGGCCGCGCAGTGGCATGCCACGTGTAGAGCGAGGTCTGGATCACGATCAGGACGGTTGCGGCTGCGTAGGCCAGCGTAAAGCCGAGATGCTCGCCGACGGCCAGCAGCAGCAGCGGGAACAGCGCCATCGCCGCGCCTGAGAGTGCGTACTGGATCGGATGGATCGCGGCGCGACCGGCGATCTCGAACGCAAGGTAGAGCGCGAAGGTACAGCCGACGATCAGCAACCCATACTTCAGCATGCGATCGACACCGCGGTAGGGCGTCACGGGCTGCACCAGATTGACGCCGAAAGCCGACTCGGAGAGGCGCTGCAGCAGCTTGTCGCGCGAGTCGTCAGCCGAGGTCGCCATGGCGCCGAAGCCGCGGCTGAGAATCGAGACCTGCCAGTGCGCATCGAACTGCGTGTCGCTGATGCGCTGCTCGACCGGCCGGAAACGGCCGTAGAAGTTGGGGCTTGGCCATGGCGCCGACAGCTTGATGTCGGTCTGGTTGCCGGCGGGTACAAAGCCGATGCTCTCGCTGCCATTGAGCCGCAGGCGGATCTCGAAGGGCACGCCGTCGGCCAGGCGCGCCGGATCGATCGCGCCGATATCGGCATCGATCGTGTTCTCGCCGCGCGCCGACGGCTCGAAGCTGAGCGGCTGGCCGTCGACCATCACGGTGTCGAGCCGGATGCCACGCAGATCACCCGCGCTCAGCCGCAGCTTCAGCCGCTGCCAGCGCAGGCCGGTGGGAACGCCGGCAGCCGCCGGCTGCAGGCGGAAGCGACCGCGCAGAGTGGCATCCACCGTATAGACGACGGCCTCGAACATGCCGAGGTATCGGATCTGCGGCGCCAGCGTCGCCTCGATCGCGAGTTCATCGGGCAGCAGCACGGCCTCGTCCTTGCCGCGCGCCGAATCGTGCGGGATCAGCAGCAGCGGCCCGACCAGGACCTGCGTGCCGCCCCAGGAGGTCGTGATTTCCTCGCGGGCCCGATTGAGCAGACGTCCGCGATCGCTGACGAGATCGGCGATCAACGCCAATGGCAGCGAGTAGACCAGGGCCAGCAACGCCATGCCGGCCATTTTCAATGGCAGCCGGCCGAACAGCCGCCGCACCATCCGGCTCCCCGGTGCCGGACCGGCCGGCGGCGCGGCCCAGGGGCTGGCGGGTGGCGGTGCAGACGTATCGCTCATGTCGGTCTCCGGTGGGCGGCAGAGCCCGCAAGATCGGGTGGCGGCGTGCGAGCCGCACGCGCGGTCGGTGCCGGACGACCGGAAATGTCGTGCAAATCAGGTGCAACGACCGCCCGTGGCCTTCCTTTCGCCGCCAAGCGCGACGACAATACGGCCATGTCCAAGGTCCTGGTGGTCGACGACGACCGACATATCCGCGACGTGGTCGCCTTCGCCCTGCGCAAGGAAGGGTTCGCCGTGGCCGAGGCCGGTGATGGCGCCGCCGCGCTGCTCGCCGTCGAACAGGAGAAGCCTGACCTGCTGATCCTCGACATCCTGATGCCGGAGATGGACGGCACGGAAGTCTGCCGGCGCCTGCGCGCGAGCTCGCCGGTGCCGATCATCTTCCTGTCATCCAAGGACGACGAGATCGATCGGGTTGTCGGCCTGGAGCTGGGCGGCGACGACTATGTCACCAAGCCGTTCAGCCCGCGCGAGCTGGTGGCGCGCGTCAAGGCGGTGCTGCGCCGGCGCGACGGCGTGCCGGTCGGCGTGCCGGCGACGGAAGAACCGCCGCCCAACCGCGTGCTGCGCCGCGGATTGCTGGCGCTGGATCTCGACGCCCACGTCGCGAGCTGGAACGACACTGCGATCGATCTCACCGCCACCGAATTCGCCATGCTGCGCACCTTGGCCGAGCGGCCGGGCAAGGTCTTCACCCGCGACAGCCTGATGGAACGCGCCTACGACGATCGCCGCTTCGTCAGCGACCGCACCATCGACAGCCACGTGCGCCGCATCCGCGCCAAGCTGGCCGCCGCCGGCGGGGCGCCGATCGAGACGGTGCACGGCGTCGGCTACAAGCTGGCGGCCGCGACACCGGGTTGAATGCGCGGTTGCAGACGCCATGGCCATGACAGACGGACGCTGGCGGCCGCGCCTGCGCACGGTGCTGCTGGCCGGCAATCTCGCGCTGCTGGCCTTGCCGCTGGCGGGCATCTGGTTCCTGCGCGTCTATGAAAGCGCGCTGGTGCGCCAGACCGAGTCGGAGCTGATCGGCCAGGCAGCCTTGATCGCCGCGCAGTTCCGCGCCGAATGGCTGGCGGCGGCACCACCTGGCGCATTGGCGCAGCAGCCGCGCACCGAACGCGTGCCCAGCGAGGACAAATGGCAACCGATTCCAGCCAGCCTCGATCTCGCCGACGATCCGATCCTGCCGCCGCTGCCGCCGGCCGTCGCACCGACAACCGAGCCGGAGCCGGTGGCGATGCGCATCGGGGCCCCGTTGCGCGCGATCCTGCTGACGGCCCAGCGCCTCACGCTGGCCGGCATGTCCATTGCCGACAGCAACGGTATCGTTGTCGCCAGCACCGAGGGTGATTTCGGCCTCTCGGTGCTGGCACAGCAGGAACTGGCGTCGGCGCTGCGCGGGCTGCCGACGTCGGCGCTGCGTCAGCGCACCACCGACCCCTATCCCGGCCCCATCGACTGGTCGATCAGCCGCGTCGCCGGCGTGCGGGTGCATGTGGCGATTCCGGTGGTCGAGGGCGACCGCGTGCTGGGTGCCGTCCTGCTGTGGCGCACGCCGCGCACCCTCATCAACGCGCTGTGGGGCAAACGCTACCATCTCCTGGCGCTGGCCGCGTTGCTGCTTCTGGCCGGCGGCGCACTGGCGACCTTCACGGCGCTGGCCGTCAGCCGACCCGTGCGCGGGGCCGTCGAACAGGCGCGGCGGGTCGCCGCCGGCGAGCGCGATGCGGTGAAGCCACTGCCGCATCGCTACACGCGCGAGGTGGCCGAGCTGTCGGCATCGCTCGCCACCATGGCGCAGACCCTGGAGCGGCGCGCCGACTACATCCGCGACTTCGCCGCCGAGATCGGCCACGAGTTCAAGACGCCGCTGGCGTCCATGCACGGCACGGTCGCCTTGCTGCGCGAGGACCTGGCCGCCATGGCGCCCGAGGACCGGCAGCGCTTCCTCGACAACCTCGCCGGCGACATCGAACGCCTGGAACGGCTGACGCGACGGCTGCTCGACCTCGCACGCGCCGATGCGCTGCGACCGTCGGGTGATGAAAACGCGGCACTGGACGCGATCGTCCCGTCGCTGGTCGAGCGGTACCGCGACGCGGGCCTGACGATCACGGTGGCGCCGCCGGCACAGGCGCTGGTGGCGCGCACGGATGCGGACAGCCTCGCGGCCGTGCTCACCAACCTGCTCGACAACGTGCGCCAGCATGCCGGCTCCGGCGCGACGGCGCATATCGCGTGGCGCGCCGAGGGCAGCGCGATCCTGCTGACCGTCGCCGACAACGGCCCCGGCATCTCGGCCGGCAACCGCGCGCGCATTTTCGATCGCTTCTTCACCACGGCACGCGACGATGGCGGCACGGGATTGGGCCTGCCCATCATCCGCAGCCGCCTGGCCGCGTTCGGCGGCACGATCCGCCTGATGCCCAGCGACCGCGGTGCAGCGTTCGAAGTGACGCTGCCGCGGGATGCAGGTGCCTAACGCACGTGGGCGCGTCTTGACCGGGCCACCGTCGCGGGCTACCCCGCCGCGTCCGCCGACACGCCCCGGCACAAGTTGCGCACGAGAGAGACGAGTTCGATGAGCGATGTCCTGTCAGCGTTCCCGCGCCGGCCGATGCGAATCCTGCGGACCGGCGTCCCCAGCGTGATCTTCCTCGGCTTTCTCGCCCTCTTCGTGCTGGCGCTCGGCGTCGGCATGGCCGTCTGGATGACACCGGGCATCCTGCGCGACCTGGAGATCGGCAAGAATCCGGTCGAGGAGCCACAAGCGCGCATCAGCAACGGCAAGTGCCGGTCCAAGCTGGTCCTGGTGACGTGCGAAGCCAATATCGCCTACGCCGTCGCCGGCAAGCGCTACGCCACCCATGTCGAGTTCTCGTTCGTCGATGTGCATTTCGGCGACTACACCGCCAACGTCGTGCGCTCGGCCACCAAGCCGGAGCTGGCCACCCTGGACATCGGGCTTGAAGCCATGTGGAACCGCATCGGCACGCTGATCGGCTTCCTGGCGTTGTTCCTGGGCGGCGCCGTCGCGCTGGCGCTCAATGCCGTGCGCAACATGCGGCTCAAGGCGATCGCCAAATCCACGGACCGCCTGACACCCGTCATTGTCGGCGTGACCCAGATCGCCAAGAACATGTTCGGCAAGAATGTCACCTGCGCCTACGCCGGCACCGGCCGCGTCCGTAAATTTGCCGAACGCCTGCGCAAGACCGAGGAGCCGTTCTTCCTCAGCGCCAACCAGGCCCTGGCCGTCCTGCCGGGCGATGCCACCACGCCGATCCTGGTCGACGAGGCGTTGTCCCGCCTCGACCTGACCGATGCCGAGCGCCACGCCCTCTACGCCGCCCGCCAGCGCGGAACGGCCGCACCGGCGGGCTGGCCGCAAGCAACCCCGGCCCGCTGAACCCGCGATTTCACGCCATCACCGGGGGCGGCTTGACCTGGGCATCCGTGCGCGCTAACCCCGCGCCGCCCGGAACCTGTTGACATGTCCCTCGCCGCCACCACGTCCCCCGACGCCCCCGATCCGCTCACCGGCCACCCCGCCGGCAGGCGGCGTACATTTGCGATCATCTCGCACCCGGACGCCGGCAAGACGACCCTGACCGAGAAGCTGCTGCTGTTCGGCGGCGCCATCCATGCCGCCGGTGCGGTGAAAGCGCGCGGCGAGGCACGCCGGGCGCGCTCGGACTGGATGAAGATCGAGCAGCAGCGCGGCATCTCGGTCACCACATCGGTGATGACCTTCGAATATGGCGGCGCCGTCTTCAACCTGTTGGACACGCCGGGCCACGAGGATTTCAGCGAGGACACCTACCGTACGCTGACCGCGGTCGATTCGGCGATCATGGTGATCGACGCCGCCAAGGGTATCGAGGCACGCACCCGCAAGCTGTTCGAGATCTGCCGCCTGCGCGATGTGCCGATCGTGACCTTCGTCAACAAGATGGATCGCGAGAGCAAGGATCCCTTCGCCCTGCTCGACGAGATCGCCTCGACCCTGGCGCTGGATGTGACGCCGATGAGCTGGCCGGCGGGCTCGGGCCGGGATTTCCGGGGCTGCTATGACATCGTGCGCGACCGCATGCTGCTGTTCGGCGCCCAGGACCGCGAAAAGGTCGGTGACGTGGTCGAGTGCGACGGCATCGACGATCCCAAGCTGGCGGCAGCGCTGCCCGCGGCGCAGTACGACAAGCTGAAGGAAGACGTCGAGCTGGTGAGCATCGGCTACCCGGCGTTCGATCAGACCTCGTACCGCGAGGGCCACCTGACGCCGGTGTTCTTCGGCAGCGCCTACAACAATTTCGGCGTGCGCGAGGTGCTCGACGCGCTGGTGGCCTACGCGCCGCCACCGCGACCGCAGCCGGCCGAACCGCGGCCGATCGCGCCAACCGAGTCCAAGGTCTCGGGCTTCGTGTTCAAGGTCCAGGCCAACATGGACCCCAACCACCGCGACCGCGTCGCCTTCATGCGACTGTGCTCGGGACGCTTCCAACGCGGCATGAAGCTGAAGCAGATCGGCACCGGCAAGACGATCACCATCACCAGCCCGATCCTGTTCTTCGCCCGCGAGCGCGAGATCGTCGACGAGGCCTGGCCCGGCGACATCATCGGCGTGCCCAACCACGGCACCCTGCGCGTCGGCGACTCGCTGACCGAGGGCGAGGAGCTGCGTATCACCGGCATCCCGAGCTTCGCGCCGGAAATCCTGCGCCGGGTGCGGCTGGAAGATCCGATGAAGTCCAAGCAGCTGCGCCGCGCGCTGGAGGATCTCGCCGAGGAAGGCGTGACCCAGGTGTTCCGGCGCACCCTGGGCGGCGACTGGATCGTGGGCGTCGTGGGCGCCCTGCAGCTCGACGTGCTGCTGACCCGCGTCGAGGTCGAGTACCAGGTGAAGATCGGCCTGGAGCAGGCGCCGTTCGAGACGGCGCGCTGGATCTCGGCCGACAACAAGGCCGATCTCGACGCCTTCATGGCGGTGCAGCAGGCGGCGATGGGCGAGGACCGCGACGGCGCGCCGGTCTACCTCGCGCGCAACGCCTGGGAACTCAACACCATCCGCGACCGCTTCCCCGCCATCCGCTTCGCCGAGACCCGCGAGCGGCATTGAGATTTTTCTCCTCCCCAACGACGTTGGGGAGGTGCTCCGAAGGGGCGGAGGGGAGCTGACGTGATCTCGACAACAGAGACCGCGTCGGCTCCCCAACCGGCCTTCGGCCACCTTCCCCGCACGCGGGGAAGGGACTATCTTCCCCGCACCGCTGGGGTGCTCCCGCGCCGGGAGCTGAGACAAACCCATCGAACCTGATCTGGATCATGCCAGCGAAGGGAGACGGTTCGCATGAACCTCGCAGACGAGTCCTGGGATCTGCTGTGCCGCGTGCGCGAGCGCGCGCCGCTGGTGCACACCATCACCAATTTCGTGGCCATGGATACCGCGGCCAACGCCGTGCTGGCTGTCGGCGGCTCGCCCGCCATGGTACATGCCGTCGAGGAAGTGGCCGAGTTCGTCACCGTGGCTGACGCGCTCACGATCAATATCGGTACCCTGTCGGCAAGCTGGGTCGAAAGCATGCGCGTAGCGGCGCGCACCGCAGCCCGGCTGGGCAAGCCCTGGGTGCTGGATCCGGTCGGGGTCGGCGCCACCACATTCCGGCGCAAGACCGCGACCGAGCTGCTCGACCTGCGACCCACCATCGTGCGCGGCAACGCGTCGGAGATCATCGCACTGGCCGGCCTCGCCCAGGCGCGGCAACGCGGCGTCGACAGCACGCAGTCGACGGCCGAAGCCGAGGCCTCGGCATCACTGCTGGCGCGGACGTTGGGCAGCACCGTCGTGGTGACCGGTGCCATCGACCTTGTCACCAATGGCGAGCGGTCGGTGCGCATTGCCAACGGCCATCCGCTGATGCCCCGGGTCACCGCTCTGGGGTGCGCGCTGACGGCGGTCACCGGCGCGTTCGCGGCCGTCGAAAAGGACCCGGTGCGTGCCGCGGCTGCCGCGACGGCGATCTTCGGCCTGGCCGGCGAAATTGCCGCGAAGCAGGCACACGGTCCGGGAAGCTTGCGCATGGCACTGATGGACGCATTGCACGGCCTTGATGGCGATGCCGTACGCGGCGGCGTGCGGGTCGACGACGCCGTCGGCTAGCCGTCGAGCGGCCGCAGGCACGGCTGGGAGACACCGGATGATCAGCGGGCACGTGTTCATCGGTACGAGCCTCGATGGCTTCATCGCCCGCGCCGATGGAGACATCGCGTGGCTCGATACTTACGCCGGCACCGGCGAGGATCATGGCTACGACGCCCTCATGACTTTGGTCGATGGGCTGATCATGGGCCGCGCCACCTTTGAGAAGGTGCTGACCTTCGGCGACTGGCCCTACACCAAGCCCGTCATCGTGATGAGCGCTTCGCTCGCGCCAGCCGCGCTGCCGGGCGATCTGGTGGGCAAGGTACGACTGAGCGCCGAACAGCCGCGGGCGGTCATGAACGGGTTGGCGCTCGAGGGATGGCGCCATGCCTACATCGACGGCGGGCGGCTGATCCAGTCGTTCCTGCGCGACGGCCTCATCGACGACATGATCGTTACCCGCCTGCCGGTGCTGCTGGGCTCCGGCATCCCGCTGTTCGGTCCGCTGGACCGGGATATCCCTCTGCGTCATGTCGAAACGAAGACGTTCGCGTCGGGCCTCGTGCAGTCGAAATACGCGGTCGACCGCACGCCTTGATGTGCGACGGACGGTCTGCCGGGTTGAACTGACTGCCACAGAACCCGATATCGCCGTGACGACACTGGTCGGAGGCCCGGCGCCATGATCACTGGCTACGTCCAAACCACGGGTGTCCGGGATATCCGGCGTCGGATACAGGCGCTCGATAGCTTCGTCACACCGGATGCGCATCTCTTCGTGCTCGCCCACGTCAGCGTTCCGATCATCGATCGGTCCGCCTGGCGTCTGCGCCTCGACGGGCACGTGAAGCGACCGCTGCAACTGTCGTTCGACGACCTGGTCCGCAGGCGCTCCATCGCCGTGACCGCCTTCCACAAATGCGCCGGCACGCCAACGGGCGATCCCGAGCCGACACCCGACCGAACGGGCAACGTCGTCTGGCGCGGCGTTCGACTGCAGGATCTCCTCGAGGAGGCGGGGCTACTGGCGGATGCCACGCATATCTGGGCAACCGGTGCCGATGGCGGCACGTTCCAGGATCAGCCCATTGCGGCCTATCAGAAGGATGTTCCGCTCGCCAAGGCACTCGCGCCCGAGGTGCTGGTCGCCTGGGAGCTCAATGATCATCCCTTGAGTATCGAACGCGGCGGCCCGGTTCGCCTCGTGGTGCCCGGGTTCTACGGCACCAACTCGGTCAAATGGCTGACCACGATCACCGTGGCCGATCGGCGCGCCACAAGCCCGTTCACCACGCGCTGGTACAATGACCGTATCGACACAAACGACGGTCCGATCGCGCGGCCAGTATGGGCGGTCGCCCCTGACTCCGCGATCGCGGCACCCGACCACAATGCCGTGTGCGCGGCCAAGCAAGCCGTTGATGTCAAAGGCTGGGCCTGGGGTGCGTCGGAAATCGCGTCGGTCGATATCAGCCACGACGACGGAAGAACATGGACCGCCGCCGCGCTGACGCCCCGGGTCGATTTCTCATGGCAGGCGTTTTCAGCAACGCTGCCGGACCTCCCACCCGGGAGATACCATCTGCTGTCCCGCGCCACCGACAGCGTCGGCGCGGTTCAGCCTCTGCGCGGCGCCCGCAACGCCGCCGTGCCGGTGGCGGTGACGATCGCCTGAGCTCACGCTTGTCGCTTCATTGCAGCGTCACACACCTTCGCTAAGGAAGGCGCGGTGGCAACACCCAATCTTCCAGCGGGAGGAAACGATGCGCCGCAGCCGCGACCGCATCCTCACGACGCATGTCGGCAGCCTGCCGCGGCCGGCGGATCTCGAAGCCATGCTGCTTGCCCGCGAGCACGGCTCGCTGGATGAGGCAGGACATGCCAGGCTTCCGGTGCGCGTCGCGGAAGCAGTGATCGACGTCGTGGAGCGCCAGGCGCAGATCGGCCTCGACATCGTCGATGACGGCGAGATGAGCAAGTACGCCTACGCGACCTATGCCCGCGATCGCCTGACGGGACTGGAAGGCGCCGATCAACCCCTGGCGCTATCGGAGCTTGCCGAGTTTCCCGCTTTCGCCCAGCGCATCCGACTGGAGATCAAGACGCCGGCCTGTGTCGGTCCGATCCGCTATCGCGGCGAGGCCGCCTTGCAGATGGACATCGCCAACCTGAAAGAGGCGTTGTCGCGCGCGCACGTCGATACGGCGTTCATGTGCGCGTCCTCCCCGGGCATCATGGCGCACTACATGCCCAATCAGCACTATCCAACGCAGGAGGCCTACCTCTTCGCGCTGGCCGATGCGATGAAGCATGAATACGACGCCATCGCCGCGTCCGGGGTCCTGCTGCAGATCGACTGCCCCGACCTGGCTCTGGGCCGCCACTTCCGGGCCAAGCCACTGGACGTGACGTCGTTCCGCAAGGAGGTCGGCCTGCATGTCGAGGTGCTGAACCACGCGCTGCGCGACATCCCGGCGGATCAGATGCGCCTGCACCTGTGCTGGGGCAACTACGAGTCGCCGCATCACCATGACATCGATCTCGCCGAGATCTTCGATCTGATCGCCCTGGCGCGACCGACAGCCCTGCTGGTCGAAGCCGCCAATCCGCGGCACGCGCACGAATGGCGTTTTTTCCGCGACACCCGGCTGCCTGACGACAAGATCATCGTGCCCGGTGTGATCGACACCTGCACCAACTACATCGAGCACCCCGAAGTGGTCGCCCAGCGCATCGAGCAATATGCCGATGTGGTGGGACGCGAGCGCATGATCGCCGGCACCGACTGCGGCTTTGCCAGCTTTGCCACCCTGCACACCGTCGACCCGGATATCGCCTGGCGCAAGCTCGAAGCCCTGGTGCAAGGCGCCGAGATCGCGTCCCATCGCCTCTGGCGCTCGCCCGCGACCGCAGGATCGAAGGCGGTGGTCTCGTAGATCCGGACCTTCAGTTACAGCGCCTTGCGCAGCGTCAGATTGAATCGGCGTCGGCCGGTCAGCGGATGCTCGCCGTCGGCCAACGGCGCCACACCATGAAATGCGAGGCGCGACGGGCCGCCCCAGACCACGACGTCGCCGTGCTCCAGGCGATAGCGGCGCGGCCGGTCGCTGCGCTCGGCGCCGCCGAACAGGAACACGGCCGGCAGGCCGAGCGAGACCGAGACGATCGGCGCCGCAAAATCCCGCTCGTTACGATCCTGGTGCAGGGACAGCCGGGTGCCCGGCTCGTAGCGGTTGATCAGGCAGGCATCCGGCACGAAGCCCTTGTAACCGGCAGCCGTCGCGGCGCGTTTGGCCAGACGCACAAAGGGATCGGGCAAATCCGGCCACGGCCGTCCGGTTTCAGGATCGATGGCATCGTATCGATAACCCTTGCGGTCGGTCAGCCAGCCAGCCCGGCCGCAATTCGTCATCGCCACCGACATCGTGAACCCGCCCGGCGTGACCATGTTGCGGAAGGGGGCACGCGCAATGATCGTCTCGACCGCTTGCAGCAGCGCGGCCGCGTCCTTGGCGACGAAACCACGCAGAAGGACGGCCCCGTCCGCCAGCGCTTCGCGCTCCGGGTTGCCGGCATGATCGCCGAAGAGATCACGCGTGCTCATGCGGATGCAGCCCGGCTCCAGGCCTCGAGGCGGTCGAGAATGGAGCCGAGCTCTCGTCCGCGCTGCGTCAACCGGTAGCCGACCGCCCGCGGAAAGACCGCCAACGCCTCGCGCGCGACGAGTCCTCGCTGCTCCAGCCCGATCAGCCGTTCGGCCAGCACCTTCGGCGAGATGCCCGGCAGCAGCGCCGCGAGTTCGCCGTGGCGCTTGGCGCCGGTCGACAGATGCCAGAGCACCAGCGCATTCCAGCGGTGACCGAGAAACTCGAGCCAGTCTTCGACCGGACACTCGACAGGCCGCCGCGGCGACGGTTCGTCGCGCGGCATGACGAGCTTGCGGACCGTACCTGACATCGCTGCTGTCCTTCCCGTTTGGAAAGTGCTGAACACGCGTGATCTCCTGGCCGGCGATTGGAACCACTGGAGAGCCCGATGTTCAAGGTCACCACGCCGGCGCAGATGAACGAAACCTTCGCCCGTGCTGTCAACACCAGGCGGCTGGAGACCGTCCTGTCGCTGTTCGAACCAGACGCCGCGCTGCGCATCGGCGATACCACGTTGTGCGGCCGGCAGGCCATCGGCCGAGAGCTCGAGAAGCTGCTGGCGTTGCCCGGCACGATGGTCTCGCGCAACAATTTCTGCATCGAGCATGGCGATGTCGCCCTGCTGCGCGCCGACTGGACCATCAGCCACGACGGCCAGATGGTTGCCCGCGGCAGTTCCGCCGAGATCGTGCGCCGCCAGCCCGACGGCACGTGGCTGTATATCGTCGATCATCCTGCTGGTGCAGCGCTACCAGCTGTCGCCTAGTGATTCACTCCGCTTTCCATCATCCAATCAAAAACGATTGGACGCGAAAGCCGGAGAGAAAGCGCCGCTCGCGATCGACACCATCGCGTCCACGCAGACAACGAAAGGACGTCGATATGTCGAGACTGGACGGCAAAGTGGCGCTCGTGACCGGCGGTGGTCGTGGTATCGGCGCGGCGATCGCCCGCCGCCTCGCCGAGGACGGTGCCGATGTGGCCCTGACCTACCTCAGCTCGCCCTACCGGGCCCAGGAAGTCGTGGTCGCCATCGAAGACATTGGCCGGCGCGCCAAGGCGTATGCCGTGGACAGTGCTGATCCCGCTGCCGTCCGTGCTGCGGTCGACCAGGCCCTGGCCGACTTCGACCGCCTCGACATCCTGGTGAACAACGCCGGGATTCACATCGCGAAGCCGCTCAGCGATTTCACACTGGATGATTTCGAACGCATCGTCGCCGTCAATGTCCGCGCCGTCTTCGTCGCGACCCAGGCGGCGGCGCCTCACCTGCGCGACGGCGGCCGCATCATCAGCATCGGCAGCGTCAATGCCGATCACGCACCGGCACCCAACACCGGCCTCTACGCGATGAGCAAATCGGCGCTGATCGGCCTGACCAAGGGGCTAGCGCGTGACCTGGGCCCGCTGGGCGTGACCATCAATCTGGTGCATCCCGGGCCGATCGATACCGATCTCAATCCTGCCGATGGTCCGTTCGCCGACACGCTGCGCGGCATGCTGGCCATCCCGCGCTACGCCGCGCCGAATGAGGTCGCCGGCCTTGTCGCCTGGCTGGCCAGCGCTGAAAGTGCCTTCGTAACCGGCGCTACACTGACCATCGACGGCGGATACACGGCCTGACAGCAATGTGCGCTGTTTGGCCTTCCCCGATCGCCACGGCGGCGGGCACACTGTGTCCGTCGCGAGGGGAGAATGCGCGGATGAAGACACGGCGTTGGCTGTCTGGTGCTGCGTTCGTCTGTGCCGCTCTATGTACGGCCACCCTGGCGCTGCCGGCCTTCGCGCAAGGCGGCCAGCCGCGGGACATCGGTCCGGCCGATCCACTGCGCAAGGTTTTGCTCGACGTGCTGCGCCCGACGGTGGAGACCGATCTCGGCCAGCCGGTGCAGTTCGTCGTGCGCATCCTGCGCGTGCAAGGTGACTGGGCTTTCGCGGACGTCGCGCCGCGCACCAAGGACGGTCGCGAGATTGACTACAGGAAAACCCACCATGCCCAGCGTATCCGCGAGGGCGCCTTTGACGGTGGCTACGTCCAAGCGCTGCTGCGCAACGAGGTCGGCCGCTGGACAGTCAAGGATTTCGCCGTCGGCCCCACCGACGTCTACTACGCCGGCTGGCCCGATACGTTCGGTGCGCCTTACCGGCTGTTCGGCCTGAAGAAGCCCGATTGATCTGCGCGCGAACCCTTATTCCGCAGCCTGGGCGTAACGCAGGTCGGGCAGCGGCTGGGCGCAGTCGACATCTTCGTCGACCTTGAACGCCTTCAGTCCGGGCAGTACCTCGCGCGCGAACATGGTCATGTTGCGCACCGCCTCGTCGTGCGGCATGCCGGCGTAGGAGAAGACCGGCACGAAGCCCTTGTTGGCGGTCTGCTCGTGGATCTTCATGATCTTGCCGTAGACCTGCTCGGGCGTGCCATAGACCTGCAGCTCGGCGAAGAACTCGATCGCCTTCTCGTCGCCATACATCGCCAGCTTGTCGTTCATCTTGGCGTAGTATTCGTAGCCCTTGGTGTTCTTGATGTGCTCGCCGGCGAATTGGTAGTGGTCGAGCACGGTGCGGTAATAGCCGCCGATGTACTTCATCGCCATTTCGCGCGCCCGCTCGGCGCTGGGATCGATGAAGATCCAGCCGGCCGAAATCGGCTGGGGCGCCGCCGTGCCGTTGATCTCGCGATAGAG
>DATEIF010000523.1:0-7423 GCA_035279205.1 Vineibacter sp. | reverse complement strand
GACCAGCAGCAGCGGCCAGGTCATGACCGCCGCCAGCGTGATGGCGGCGACGAACTGGCGCGCCAGCGGCAGCTTGATCGTCAGCGCGCCGAAGATCAGGCCGGCGATCATGGAGCCTGCGGCATAGCTTGCCAGCACAAGGCTGGCGGCCGCCTTGTGCCCGTGGGCCTCGGCGAAAGCGACGGCGGTCACCTCCGCCGTGCCAAAGATCGAGCCCATCGCCGCGAAGGCAAGCGCCAGCGTCTGCACCGAGCGCAGGCCGATGACGGCGGTGCCGGCGGCCGCCCGCGGCGGGTGAACCGGTGGCTCGGTCGCCTTCTGGATCGCGAACAATGCCGTGCCGATGGCCAGCAGCAGCGTCGCCGCCAGCGGCCCCGCCTCCGGAAAAACCGAGACGCTCAACCCGATCGCGGTAATCGGGCCGAGGATGAAGATGACCTCGTCCACGACCGACTCGAAGGCGAAGGCCGTCCGCAGTTGAGGCGTGTCGCGATAAAGCGCCACCCAGCGGGCCCGGACCAGGGCGGCCATGCTGGGCATGACGCCCGCCACGGCGGCGGTCAGGAACAGCACCGGGATCGGCGTGCGATAGCGCGTCGCCGTCATGAGCGCGACCAGGGCCGCCACCGCAACGATCGTTGCCGGCACCAGGACCCGGCTTTGGCCGTAGCGGTCCACCAGGCGCGAGACCTGGGGAGCCAGCAGCGCATTGGCAAGCGCGAACGTCGCCGAGACGGCGCCCGCCAGCCAGTATTCGCCGTGCGTCTGGGACAGCATGGTGACGATGCCGATCGTTGTCATCGAGAGCGGCATGCGCGCCACGAAACCGGCGGCGGAAAAGCTCTTGGCGCCGGCAGCCTTGAAGATATCGCCATACGGGTTGGGCACCATGACACTCCCGGCCGCGACCACTGACATACGCGACGTATGTTCGTGCAGGTAATTGCATACGCCTCGTATGTCAAGTAGCATACGCCGCGTATGTGAAAGGAAGGCGAATGGCGCGCAGGCCACGCAGCGAGATGATCGTCGAGACCCGTGCCAAGCTGGTCGCCGCCGCGCGCCGGGCATTCGCGACGGTCGGCTACGCTGCAGCCTCGATGGACGATTTCACGGCCGCTGCCGGTCTGACCCGCGGCGCGCTCTATCATCACTTTGGCGACAAGAAAGGCCTGCTGGAAGCCGTCATCGCCCAGATCGATTCCGAGATGTCGGTGCGGTTGAGCGCCGTCTCGGCCAAGGCCGCCACTTCCTGGCAGGGCTTCGTCGATGAGTGCACGGCCTATATCGAGATGGCGCTCGAACCGGAAATCCAGCGCATCGTGCTGCGCGACGGCCCGGCCGTTCTGGGCGACCCCTGGCAGTGGCCGACGCAGAGCGCCTGCATCCGATCCATGACCGCCAGCCTGGAGCAGCTGATCGCACAGGGCGCCATCACGGCCGTCGATCCCGAGGCCACTGCCCGGCTGATCAACGGCGCCACGCTGCATGCTGCGCAGTGGATCGCCCATGCCGAAGATCCGATCGGCGCGTCCAAGAAAACGGTACAGGCCCTGAACGCCCTGCTTGACGGCCTGCGTGCGCAAGCCGGCAAGTCGATGCGCACCAAGCCGCCTGGCGGCCGCAGAAATCCGGCGATCAAAGGATAAGGGGCCGTATGCGCTGAAGCGCATATCCTCGGCCGCGAGAAGCGTCAGCCCGCGATATCAACCGTCAACAGGGGCTCGCCCCCTAGCCCGCAGTTCCGCCAGCAGTTCGCGAAAACCGGTGCGGCAAACGAACCCCAGGCGCCGGGCGGCATGCGACGGGTCGTAGACGCGGTCGATGCTGTCGAACATTGTCCAGCCCAGCTGCGCATAGATCTGCGGGTAGTCCGGGAAATAGCGCGCCACCACGCTGGGGGCATCGGCAATCAGCGCGGCGCAATCGTCGCTGGAGAACGGCGGCTGTGCTGAAATGATGAAGATGTCGAAACCGATATCGGGTGCCTTGTCGAGGGCGACGACATGCGCCTCGGCGGCGTCGGCGACGGTCAGGCGCCGGAACAGCAGTTCATTGGCCTTGGTGTTGGCGTCAGACTGCTTGATGACATGCGCCATGTCGTCGGCCTCGGGGAAGAAACGCCCGGTGCGCAGCACGATCACGGGCAGCTTGGACTGCTCGTGGTAGAGGCGGCACAGATGCTCGGCCGAGAACTTGGTGACGCCGTAGATGTTGCGCGGCTGGGGCTGCACGGCCTCGGTCATCCACTCGGCCTGGCGCGCGCCCCCTGCCCGTCCGGCGCGGATCCGGCGAGAGATCATCAGCGACGTCGTCGACGTGAAAACGAACCGCTCGACCCCCTGGGCCACCGCCTCTTCCAGCAGGTTCAGGGTCCCGGTGACGTTGACGGCGACGAAGTCGCTCGCCGTATGGCGTTCGATGTGCGGCTTGTGCAGCGCCCCGCCATGGATGATGGCCTGGATCCGGCCCTCGGCGATGGCCGACCGCACGACATCGCGATCAGCGACCGAGCCGACGATCGTCGTCTCGGCCGACGGCACCGGATCAAGTCCGACGACGTCATGCCCCAGCGCCCGCAGCCGCGGCGCCAGCGCCTGCCCCAGCCATCCTGAAGAGCCCGTCAACAACACCCGCATGCCACGCCCACCGCAACCAGATGGGCATTGTGGCCGCTTTGGCCGCCGGTGCGAACGTATAAATTATACGCGCGGATCGGTGCGTCGCTCCTCAAGGCCATTGCCGGCGGGTGATCAGGCGGAATGCATCGATCAGGACGGGCGGCGTCCAGTACTTCACGCCCAGCGCAAGGCGCGCATAGGGGCCCATCGTGATGGGCTTCATGATGATGGTGGTATGGTGATGATCCGTGGGCTCGTCGCTGCGGCCGTTGCTGTAAAAATATGCCGCGACCGAACGGCGCGTGCGCCCGTCGGGTGCGCGCACCGGATCGGGATGGCCGTGGATGCTCCGCGACGACTGGTAGAACAGGATCGAGCGGCCGAACACCGGCACGACTTCCCTGACGCACTGGTCGCTGTCGGCGTCCCAGAGCTGCAAGGCGCCGCCGTACTCCGGCTTCCAGTCCTTGTTGAGGTAGGTGATGAAGACCAGCCTGTTGTCCAGCTTGGTCACCGGATGCTTGTTGAAGTCGACGTGCGGCGCGAACTTGCCGCCGGTCGGGATCTTGTGCAGGCCGCCGCCGTACAGCATCGGATCGGTGATCAGGCCGTCGATGCCGGAGACCCGACCGACGAAATCGACAAAGCGCTTCGAATAGATGGTGTCGAAATAGAGCTGGGCCGCCGGCCCCAGTCGTGCCGACGGCTTGGTCCCCAGCTTGCGCTCGTTTCGGTTGTCGTAGCGCTCCCAGTCACCCCGGCTCACGGCGTCGAACTCACCGTGGATGCACTCCAGCAGCCGGGGTGCAAACAACCCCTCGAAGACAAGGTGCTTGAACGGCTGCGCTTCGCGGAAGCGTTTGCTCGCCGCCTCCACGCTGGCATCCGCCAACTGGGCCGGATCGATCAGCTGCGCCGTGTCGAGCTCGACACCTTCAAGACTGACATAGGACCGTGCGTGCGCGCTGCTCGCCACGACGTCCGACTGGCCTAACGGCATGTTGTAGGTCATCCCCGCCCCAACGTCTTTGTTTTGCCGACGCCAAAATTGCGCTGAGCAGCGTGTGCCGCCAGCGACCACGTTTCGCTGCAGGCCAAAATACGCCTGCCCGCGACCCGAACTATGAACTTTTGATCCCCGTAACCCCGGCCGTTATCGTAACGCGAATTTGACCCGTGCTGTCAACAGGCGGCATGGCGCTGTGGGAAATACACTTATGGGATGAGCGTTATTCCCGCCCCGGTCCGATACCGGCTGGTGGCCGCGCGGCCCGGTCAGGCACGGATCTGGTGCTTCATCAGCTCACGGCCAAGTTGCCCCGTGAGGAACAGGAAACACATCTTGTAATCGCTGATCAGCGACCAGACAGGGTATGTAAACGTCGCCGGCCGGTTCTTCTCAATGAAGAAGTGACCGATCCACGCTGCGCCGTAGCCTGCCAACGGGACGGCGATCAACCACCACCAGTTCTGGGTCGCAACCGCCCAGACCAGGATGACCATCGACAGGATGGTGCCGACGTAGTGGATCGCCCGCGTCGCGGGCTTGGCGTGCTCGCGCAGGTAAAACGGCCAGAACTCGGCATAGGTCGTACAGGCCTTCGCCATATCTGCCTCCGGACGCAAGGCACCGCGCCTTATGCGCCGAAGCTTACGACGGGAAGCCGGTATCGGCCCAGCCTATCCCCACCGGCCGGGACTGCCATCTTCAGTGCGGCAGGGCCGCCGCCTGCAGCATGGCCATCAGGCAAAACATCGCCGCCACGGAGCATCCGATGTCGCGAAAGCGCCACCGCCGCGGCGACTGGCGAACGGTCATGCCGACGATCAGTGCCGGCACGAACCCGG
Organism: Vineibacter sp.; assembly: GCA_035279205.1. GTDB lineage: Bacteria > Pseudomonadota > Alphaproteobacteria > Reyranellales > Reyranellaceae > Vineibacter. The sequence goes on along the minus strand of DATEIF010000523.1, from coordinate 2,954 downwards.
CAACGATGAACTGGGCGAGCGCCCGGGCCACGGCGTAGGCCTGCTCGTAGGACGACGCGTCCAGCGGCAGCTGTCGCAGCGCCAGCGGCAACAGGATCGCCGTGGCCGCGATGTAGGTGATACCGGCCGCCGCGAAGGCCTTGGCGAACGGATGGGACGTCGGCACCGCCAGCGCCCGGCGCATCGGCGGCCGCCCCGCCCGTGCCGTCGTGGTCCGCGGTGAAAGCTGCACCCGTCGCAGCTCGGAAGCGAAGCTCATATCATCCCCGAAGTGAGCATTTGCTCTTTTATAGATGAGCAAACACTCACAGTCAAGCGGTATGATGGCCCGCTAATACCGGCTATCGGTGGAAGGTGAGTCGCGACCGTCATCCCGAGGGTAGCGAGGGATCTCCTGCGATCGACGCATGGTCCGCCATTCGCGGGAGATCCCTCGCTACGCTCGGGATGACAGGTGCGTCAGGACCCGCGATCCCAGGCACTTAGAACGCGGCGAGGTTTGCGACCCCGCTGCCGATGAACACCTGCGGATGGGAGGCCGGGTCGCCGCCACGTCTTTCGATCGTGGCGACACAGGTGCCGATGCCGTCGGCGATCGACTGCCATGGCGCGCCGCGCCGCAGCGACTCGAGAAAGCAGCGATCGTAATACGTATAGCGTTCACGGGCGCCGCAGCCGAAGGACGGCAGGTCCGCCCGCGCGGCGGTGAGGATGACCCGGTTCGGGCGCCGCATGGCCCGGTCCGCGGTATAGACGCCCGAGAAGCAGCCTGACGTGACGACAACGGTCGGGCGATCGCCGCAGCCCTTCTCGAGCATCTGGTCGAGGTAGCCAGGCCCGATCACGGCGCGGGATCGTGCCACGACCAAACCGCCGCGCGGATAGCCGTGCGACGTGATGAAGACGAAGCAGCCCGCATTGGCTGGCCCGGCCAACCGTTCCGGTTGACGCTCCAGATTGCGCCTGTCGGCGACGGCATCCCGCGCCGTCGCATCCGCCTTGAGCACGCTGATGTCACTGGCCGGGAGCCCAAACGCCATGAGCCGCTCGCGCAGCGTATCGACGGCGTTGCTGAAGACCGGCTGCGCATCGTCGGCCGCGACAAGCAGCACTTTCCACGCCGTCGGCTGAGATGCCCCGGATGGTGACGGCGATGAGACCGATGGCGGCGGTTGCTGCTGCGCACAGCCCACCCCGAACGCGGCGATCGCTGCGGCAAGGCAGCCCTTGGCAAACAAGGACATGAAGGTCATCGGCTCATCCGATTGCGATTTGTTGGACGACCTTAGCGGCGATGCGACAGAGGCGCACGTTCATCCGAATGTCCATATCACGGCTTTATTATCGGCCATGTGCGGTGGACAATAGCCTGTCCCTCGATCGCTGGTTGGAGATGCATGATGAATGATGCCAAGAAGCGCCGGACGGCGCCGCTGCAGACGCCGAGCAACCTGCCGTCCAATGCCACGGCTGACCTGTCGGCCGCGCTGACGGCGCTGCTCGCCGACATGTTCGCCCTGTACGTGAAGACCAAGAACTTCCACTGGCACGTCTCGGGGCCGCATTTCCGCGACTATCACCTGCTGCTGGACGAGCAGGCGGCACAGATCCTGGCGACGACCGACCCGATTGCCGAGCGCGTGCGCAAGCTGGGCGGCACTACCCTGCGTTCGGTCGGCCATGTCGCCCGGCTGCAGCGGGTGCTGGACAATGACGCCGACTACGTCACGGCTGACGACATGCTGGGCGAGCTGCGCGACGACAACATCCAGCTCTGCACCCGCATGCGCGAGGTCCACGGACTGTGCGACGAGCATGGCGACGTCGCCACCGCCAGCCTGCTCGAAAACTGGATCGACGAAGCCGAAGGCCGCACCTGGTTCCTTTTCGAGGCAGGCCGCCGAGACTAGCGGGAGGAAGACATGCTGGATCTCGTCATCGAGCAGCGCCGCCGGGATATCGGCGGCTTCGAGGTCGGCCGCGTGCTGCCGATCGCCCAGCGGCGGATGGTGGGCCCCTTCGTCTTCTTCGACCATATGGGGCCGGTCGAATTTGCCCGCGGCATCCCGCGCAGCGTCGATGTGCGGCCGCATCCGCACATCGGGCTGTCCACGGTCACCTACCTGTTCAGCGGCGAGATCATGCATCGCGACAGCGTCGGCTCCGAACAGGCGATCCGGCCCGGCGAGGTCAACTGGATGACCGCCGGGCGTGGCATCACGCACTCGGAGCGCTTTGAAAAGGCACGGGCCGACGGCGACACCATGCACGGCATCCAGGCCTGGGTCGCCTTGCCCGCAAACGAGGAAGAACGTGACCCGGCTTTCTTCCACCACGGCGCTGCCGATCTGCCCACCTTGGAGGAAGGTGGCTTGTGGGCACGGCTGGTGGCGGGCGAAGCCTTTGGCGCCAAGGCCAAGATCAAGACCCACTCGCCGATGTTCTACGTCCACTGGGTGCTGCAGCCGGGCGCCAAGGCGCAGCTGCCCGCCGAATATCCCGAGCGCGCCGCCTACATCGCCAGCGGCTCGGTCGAGGTCGGCGGCCAGACCTTCGAGGCCGGCCGGATGCTCGTCTTCAAGCCCGGCACGCCGGTGCTGTTCACCGCGCTATCGCCGGCCATCGTCATGCTGCTGGGCGGCGAGCCGCTGGGACCCCGCTTCATCGAATGGAACTTCGTGTCCTCGTCAAAGGAGCGCATCGAGCAGGCCAAGGCCGACTGGCGCGCCGGCCGCATGAAGCTGCCCGACCTCGACAACCAGGAGTTCATTCCCCTGCCCGGCTGATCTCGACCACGCACGCCCGCTACCGCAGCGGCAGTCCGGGCGCCACGCCGTGGCTGATCGACAAGACAAGCCGCACCAGATTGACCTGGCTGGTCGTCTGCGTTTTCGCCAAAGCGCGCGCCAGCAGCGTGCGCACGGTATTGTAGCTGATCTTCAGGATCGCGCCGA
>DATEIF010000522.1:0-8753 GCA_035279205.1 Vineibacter sp. | reverse complement strand
CGAGCAGTCCCAGCGCCTTGGCCTGCGCGACGTTGGGAGAGCCCAGCTCGAACAGCGCGGCCGTCACATTGCCGCTTTCGACCATCGCGCGCAGCTTGCCGAGCTGGTTGGGCGCCTCGCGCACCACCTTGACGCCGGTCTTTTCCGTGAACGGCTTGACGTAGGCCTCCTCGATCGATTCCCCTGATTTGCCACCGGACTCCACCATGCGAAGCGTCCGTGGTTGCGCGGAGGCCGATCGCGACAACCCCAACGACGGGGCGGCCACGACGGCGGGCAGTGCCAGCGCGAAATCTCGGCGTTTCATGATCCTCTCCTGTTCAACGACTCTTTCTTCATGACGGCTGGGCGGCCATAGCGCCGGCGCGCGGCGCTGCGGGCACAGCCGGTGTCAGCGGCCAGACGTCCTGCGGTTTCCAGGACACCCTGGCGGTGTCTCCCGCGCGCAACGCGGCGGCAGGTTGGCTCGACGGCACGGCCGCGATCAGCTCGCGGCCCTCATCGAGCGTCACGTGAAGGCGGACCGTCTGGCCGAGATACACCGCTTCACGCACGCGGCCTTGCAGGCTTGGGCCGTCGGCGCGGCATTGATCCAGTGGCGCGACCTCGAGGCGCTCGGGACGCACGATGCCCTCGCGCCCGTCGTCGGCCGGGATGAAGTTCGGGATGCCGAGGAACTGGGCGACGAAGCGGTTGGCGGGACGCAGATAGGCCTCCTGCGGCGGCGCGATCTGCTGCACCGTGCCCTTGTCGATCACCAGGATCCGATCGGAGAGCGACAGCGCCTCTTCCTGGTCGTGGGTCACCAGGATCGTGGTGATGCGCAGCGAGCGCTGGAGTTCCTTGAGCTCGACCTGAAGCTCCTCGCGCAGCTTGCGGTCCAACGCGCCCAGCGGCTCGTCCAACAGCAGGATCGCGGGCCGGAATACGATGGCGCGCGCCAGAGCCACGCGCTGTTGCTGTCCGCCCGACAATTGCGAGGGCTTGCGGCGCTCCAGTCCGGTCAGGCGCACGATCGACAGCGCTTCGGCGACGCGTCGCTCCAGTTCGGCGCGCGGCGTGCGGCGCACCGACAACGGGAAGGCGACGTTGTCGAACACCGTCATGTGAGGAAACAGCGCGTAGTTCTGGAACACCAGACCGACGTCGCGGCCGGCGGCGGGCACATGCGTGACGTCGCGGTCGTCGAACAGGATCCGGCCGTCGGTTGGGGTTGCCAGTCCGGCGATGAGCGTCAGCAGCGTGGTCTTGCCCGATCCGCTGGGTCCGAGGATGGTGAAGAACTCGCCATCAGCGACATCGAGGTCGATCCCCTCGATGACGCGCAAGGCGCCATAGTTCTTGCCCAGATCCTCGAGCCGGATCGCACTCATCGCGCAGCCCCCGCGTCGACGATCAGGATGCCGTGACGGCGATCACGGCGTTGCGCAGCGCCGACAGGAAGCGCTCGACGTCAGCCTCGCGCATCGGCGTCGAGAGGGCACCGGATCCCGTGGTGGTGATCAGCACGCCGTGCTCCTGCAGATGACGGTGGAGCCGGCTGAGCGCGTCGCGCTCGGCCGGTGTGGGATAGGCGGTCCGGTAGTCGTGGATGGGACGCGGGTGGGGGTGCAGGCGGAACAGCGATCCCAGCCCGGTGACCTGCCATGGCGCGTTCAGCTCGCGGAAGACGGCCGTTGCGCCGCTGCGCAAGCGATCGCCCAAGGCATTGAGTTGTGCGAGGGCCGCTGGCGTCAGCAGCGTCATCGCCGCCAGGCCCGCCGTCATCGTGAGCGGATTGGCGTTGAAGGTGCCGCCGGCCGGCAGCAGGGGCTTGCCGTCGCGCCAGTCGAAGACCGCCATGATCGCGCGGCGGCCGGCCACGGCACCGACGGGCAAGCCGCCGCCGATCACCTTGGCCAGCGCAACGAGATCGGGAGTGATCCCGAACAGCGTGTGCGCACCGCCGTGATGCAGGCGGAAGCTGATCACCTCGTCGAAGACGAGCAGGATGCCCAGACGCTGCGTTACCTCGCGGATCGCTTTCAAGTAGTCGGCTGTCGCCGGGATCAGCCCGACGCGCGAGGGCAGCGGATCGATCACCACCGCGGCCAGCTCGCTGCCGTGTCGCTCGATGCAGGCGACCGCGCGCTCGGGATCGTTGAACGGCAGGACAACCGTGTCGGCGATCACGTTGGGCGGCGTGCCCCGGACATAGCCGACCGGCAGCGGATCGCCGGCGCCCCAGGTCTGCGGCGTCGGATCGAGGCTGACTTCGACGTGATCGTAGGCGCCATGGTAGGCGCCCTCGACCTTGGCGATCTTGGCGCGGCCGGTGTAGGCGCGTGCGGTCTTGATCGCGGTCATCACGGCCTCGGTGCCGCTGCCCACGAAACGGATTTCCTCGAACAGCGGCGAGCGGCCGCAGATCGCCTCGGCCAGCAGAACCTCGTGCTCTGTCGGCAGGCCGAACGCCGTGCCGGACGCCGCGCACGCGGTGATGGCGCGCACGATGTCGGGGTGCGCATGGCCATGGATCAGGGAGAAGAAGTTATTGACGAGGTCCAGGTGCTCCCTGCCGTCGGCGTCCCACACATAGGCACCGGCGCCGCGCGCGGCGTAGGGCGCAAAGGGCTTCACCGCGTAGGTGATCCGCGTGTTTCCACCCGGAAACACCTTCAGCGCGCGGGCGTACAGCGCGGCCGAGGCCGTGCCGGTGTTGGACGGGTAGGTCGACACCGTCGCTTCAACCATGTCGCATCTCCTGGTGCGTCGCGTTCGTTATGTGACGTATGTTATCTGTTATAACAAATTTTCTGAGACAACAAGGTGAGTCTCCAGCCCCGTAATGGGGTATGGGTTTTCAAGGACTTGGACCCGTCAGAGGCGGCGCCGGGTGTCTCGCGAATGGTGGAAAGGGTCGTGATGGAGCAGCTGGAGGCCATCGAGCGCGGCGAAACGCTGGGACAGAAGGTCTATGCCCGCCTGCGCCGTGCCCTGATCGGCGGCGCCTTCCAGCCGGGCGAACGGCTGACGATCCGCTCGTTGGCCCGCCTGATGGAGGTCAGTCCGACGCCGGCGCGCGAGGCACTCAACCGGCTGGTGGCCGAGGGCGCCCTGGAGTTCGAGCAGAATCGGACCTATCGACTGCCGCGCCTGTATCCTGAACGGGCCCGTGAGCTTTACGACATCCGGGTGCCGCTGGAGGAGATGGCGGCGCGCGCCGCGTTTCCGCACCTGGGGCGGGCGCACATCGACATGCTGAAGGACAACGTCGTCGGGCGCATCGCCGCCCTCGATCGGGACGACTTCGGCACGTCGCTGCAGCTCAACCGCGATTTCATCTTTGCGATCCTCGAGGCTGCGCAACTACCCATCGCGTTGCGCATCCTGGAGAGCCTGTGGCTGCTTGCGGGTCCCATGCTGCACCTGTGCTACCCCGAGTACGCGATCGATCGCATCGGCATTCAGCGCGCCAACGAGCAGATCGCCGCCATCGAAGCGGGCGACGTCGAGGCGCTCTGCCATGCCTTGCGCGTGGAACGCGAGGAAGCCGCCACGCTCATCATCGCCAAGCTGGAGCGCAGCGACACGCGATGACAGCTGTATTCGCTAGGTCGCCAGGATCTGGTCGAGCCGGTCGCGGATGTTCAACAGGTCGATCCACGACTGTCGCTTGCCGCCGGGCGAGCGCAGCAAGTAGGCCGGATGGAACATCGGCATCGCCGGGATGCGCGTGCCGTCAGGCAGCGTGTACTCGAACCAGCGGCCGCGCAGGCGCGTGATGCCAGTTTCGGTTTCGAGCAGGCTCTTGGCCGGCACGCCGCCCGCCAGCACCAGCAGCCGCGGCCGCTTGAGCTCGATGTGCCGGCGGGCAAAGGCGACACAGATCGCGACGTCGCTGAGGTTGGGCGTGCGGTTGCCCGGCGGCCGCCAGTTCAGGATGTTGGTGATATAGACGTCGCGCTCGCGTGTGAGCTCGATCGCCGCGAACATGCGGTCCATCAGTCGGCCGCTGACACCGACAAACGGTTTGCCCTGGCGATCTTCGTCCTCGCCGGGCGCCTCGCCGACCACCATGACCGGCGCATCGACGGCACCATCGGCAAACACCGTGTTCTTGGCCAACCGCTTCAACGAGCAGCCTTCAAAGGCGCGAATGGTCGCTTCCAGTTCGGCCAGCGACGAGGCGCTGGCGGCGGCGGCGCGTGCGTCCTCGACGAGTTGCGGTGATTCCAGCGGCACGCGCGGTGGTGCGGCGGCCGGCGGCGCGGAAGCCGGCGGCGCGGTTCGCGGCGCGGACGGTGCCGGTGCAGGCATCCCCGGTGCGGGCTTCGCCACCGGTGCCGCAGCAGGCCGTGCCATCAGCGCAGCCGTCAGGGCGTAGCGATCGAGCGCGGTTTCCTCAATCGCCTCATCGACCCCGGCATCGGCATACCAGCGCAACAGGGCAGCGATATCGGCGGTGGACGGCAACGAATTCATCGGGCGGGCGTTTCGCAATGCGGCGGGCGGCGACCCGCTGCCGCAGGTGGCGCGGCGTAAACGGGTACGCTATTGCTAACACAAGCATGGGCGATGCGACGCGGTCCGTCTATCGTCCTTTTGCCAACAGGGGGCGCCCGGCCGCGGACCCGGTGGCGCAGTGCAGAGAGGGGTCGATGTCACGCGAGTCGATGGAATATGACGTCGTGATCGTGGGCGGCGGGCCGGCAGGCCTGTCGGCGGCGATCCGGCTGAAGCAGCTCGCCGCCGAGCACGGCCATGAGGTCTCGGTCTGCGTGCTGGAAAAAGGCTCGGAGATCGGTGCCCATATCCTGTCGGGTGCCGTGATCGATCCCATCGGGCTCAACGAGCTGATCCCCGACTGGAAGGAGAAGGACGCGCCGATCAAGACCCAGGTGACGGACGATCGTTTCCTGTGGCTGACGCAGCCGTCGTCGATCCGCTTTCCCAATTTCAGCATGCCGCCGCTGATGAACAATCACGGCAACTACATCGTCAGCCTGGGCAATGTCTGCCGCTGGCTGGGCCAGCAGGCCGAGGCCCTGGGCGTCGAGATCTATCCCGGTTTCGCGGCGGCCGAAGTCCTTTACAACGACGACGGCAGCGTCAAGGGCGTCGCTACCGGCGACATGGGCATCGCCAAGGACGGACACCACAAGGACAGCTACACGCCGGGCATGGAGCTGCATGCCAAGTACACCCTCATTGCCGAAGGCGTGCGCGGTTCGCTGGCCAAGATGCTGTTCGAGAAGTTCAAGCTGCGCGAGGGCGTCGCGCCGCAGAAGTTCGGCATCGGCCTGAAGGAGCTGTGGGAGATCCCCAAGGACAAGCACAAGCCGGGCCTGGTCGTGCACACGCAGGGTTGGCCGCTGACCGAGTCGGGCTCGCAAGGCGGCTCGTTCATGTACCACTACGACGAGAACCTGGTCTCGATCGGCTTCGTCGTGCATCTCAACTACGAGAATCCTTACGTCTCGCCGTTCGACGAATTCCAGCGGTTCAAGACCCACCCGGATGTGCGCCAGTACCTGGAGGGCGGCAAGCGCATCGCCTACGGCTCGCGCGCCATCAACGAGGGCGGCATCCAGTCGATTCCCAAGCTGACGTTCCCCGGCGGCGCCCTGATCGGCTGCTCGGGCGGCTTCGTGAACGTGCCCCGCATCAAGGGCAGCCACAACGCCATGAAAAGCGGCTTGCTCGCGGCCGAGGCGGCGTTCGAGGCTCTGAAGAACGGCAGCCAGGGCCACGACGAGCTGACCGCGTATCCCGCGGCGCTGCGCCAGTCGTGGCTGTGGAAGGACCTCGACAAGGTGCGCAACGTCAAGCCGGCGCTGCGCTGGGGGACTTTGATCGGCACGGCCTATGGCGCTTTTGACATGTGGATGCACGATCTGGGGCTGCGCCTGCCCTGGACGTTACGGCACCACAAGGCCGACTTCGAGACGCTGAAACCGGCCAGCGAATGCAAGCCGATCGCCTACCCCAAGCCGGATGGCGTGGTGAGCTTCGACAAGCTCTCGTCCGTCTATCTGTCGGCGACCAACCACGAGGAAGACCAGCCGGTCCACCTGAAGCTCAAGGACCCCTCGATTCCCATTGGCGTGAACCTGCCGAAATGGGCCGAGCCGGCCCAGCGCTACTGTCCGGCGGGAGTCTACGAGGTGGTTGACGGCGACAACGGCCAGAAGCGCTTCCAGATCAACGCGCAGAATTGCGTGCACTGCAAGACCTGCGACATCAAGGACCCGTCGCAGAACATCAACTGGGCCGTTCCCGAGGGCGGTGGCGGGCCGAACTACTCCAGCATGTAGGGGTGCGGCCGGACGGCGCCTGCCCGACTACGGGCATCGGCGCGCCCACGTGCCGTCCCTCCCACGTGGACGTGATGGGCGGCCCCTGCTATGCGGGTGGTTGGAGCACAGTCCCGCCCCATTTGCTTTGCACAAAGCCGGCGGGATTCCACTGAGATGGGCGCGGAGCAGTGCGCATGAATGCCAAGGCGGGACGTTTGCTGGTCGTCGCTTCCTTCGTCGCGCTTTCCCTGGGCGCGGCGGCGGTCATCGGTGTCGACCTTGTACGCCGTGAATATCCGGCGCTGGCCCAGACCGGACCTGGCCGCGGCGGCGGTGGCGATTCGCCGGCGCGCGGGCGCATGGCACGCAGCATCGACGGCCTCTATCTGTCGGCCCGCGTTGCCGAACTGGGAAAGGATTACGACGGCGCCCTGGCGCAGGTCGAACAGGCCATCCGCCGCTCGCCGGATGACCCCTACGTCCAGCTGCTGACGTTCCGCCTGCGCCTGCTGGCGGGCAAGATTGGCGCCGCGGCCGAGCTGGCGCCCAAGGTCCTGCCCACCGCCGCCAACGAGGGCCAGCCGGCCTCGAGCGAAGGGCTGCCCAACCTGACCCTGGCCGTGACGGCGATTCGCAAGGGTGACTTCAAGGCGGCTGAGTCTTACGCGGCCAACCTGGGCGACGAAGCGTCAACCGGCATCATGCGCCCGATCATCGAGGCGTGGCTGAAGGTCGGCCAGAAGGACTTCGCGGCGGCGCGCAGCCGGCTCGAGGCGGCACGGCCCGATGATGAAGCCCTGCTGGGCATGTTCCGCATTCACGAGGCTTTGATCGACGAGGCTGCCGGCGATCGCGACGCCGCCGAGCGCAAGCTGCGCGAGGTGGTGAAGCCCGACGAGCAGGCGCCGTTGCGCGCGGTGGTGATGCTGGCCGGCGTGCTGCGCCGCGCCGGCAAGGCGGGCGAAGCGCGCGAGATGCTGCGCAAGTACGCCGAGGCCAACGCCGATGCCGTGGTGATGGACGGCCTGATCCGCAACGATTCACTGCCGCGGCAGCCGACGCCGGCCGACATGATCGCCGACATCCTGCTCGATATCGGCGGCGCCATCGCCGGTGCCCAGCGCGAGAACGCGGGCGATCTCGGCCTGGTTTTCGCCTGGCTGGCGCTCGAGCTGTCGCCGACCTCGGACAATGCCCATCTGCTGGCGGCGGAGCTTCTCGAAGGCATGAACCAGCCGGAGAAGGCGATCGCCCAGCTGACGGCGGTCGATGCCGGATCACCCCTGCAGTGGCGGGCGCGCATGCGTGCAGCCGCGTTGCTGGCGGAAACCGGCAAGGTCGATGACGCCGTGAAAACCCTGCAGGCGATGGTCACGGAGCGGCCCGAGCGGATCGACGCAGCAGCTGCGCTGGGTGATCTGCTGCGCGGCAAGGAGCGCTTTGCCGAAGCAGCCAAGGCTTACGACACGGCGGTCGAACGCCTGCGCAAGCCGGAGGATCGGCACTGGGCGCTCTTCTATGCACGCGGCATCGCGCTGGAGCGCATCAAGAACTGGCCGGGCGCCGAGGCCGATTTCCGCCGCGCGCTCGACATGGTGCCGCCCGTCGACGAACCCAAGCGGCGCAGCCGCGGCTTCGTGCTGAACTATCTCGGCTATTCGTGGATCGATCAGGGCGTGAACCTCAATGAAGGTCTCAAGCTCTTGATGGAAGCGGTCGAGCTGGTGCCCAATGACGGGGCGATCACCGATTCGCTGGGCTGGGCCTATTATCGCCTTGGCCAGTACGAGCTGGCGGTGGCCCTGTTGGAGAAGGCGATCCAGCTCAAGGCCGACGATGCGACCATCGTCGAACATCTCGGTGATGCTTACTGGCATGTCGGGCGCCAACGCGAGGCGCGCTTCCAATGGGAACGGGCGCTGCGCCAGAAGCCCGATGCGGAGCGCGTTGATCCGCTCAATCGCAAGCTCGCCGAAGGGCTCACCAAGGAGCTCGATCAGCCGACGCTCATCAAGCCACCGGCCGATGCCACGCCGGCCGAGAAGCCGACAGAGAAGAAATAGCGCGATGCCTGAGATGACGGCCTTGGTCCGCAGCCACCGCCGATGATCGCACGCAACGCGCCAGCCAAGGTGAATCTCTATCTGCGCGTCGTCGGACGTCGCGCTGATGGCTACCACCTTCTCGATTCGCTGGTTGCATTCGCGACGCTGGCCGATCGTGTCGAGGCCGAAGTCGCGGACGACCTGTCGCTTACCCTTGACGGACCTTTCGCCTATCCGCTGGTCGTCGAGACTACGGACGACAATCTCGTACTGCGTGCCGCAAACGCCCTGGCTGCGCGGTTGGGGATTGCGCCCAGGGCGCGCCTGCGGCTGACGAAGAACATTCCGATCGCCGCTGGCCTGGGCGGCGGATCGGCTGACGCCGCAGCCACGCTGCATGTGCTGAATGCCCTGTGGCAGGCCGACCTTC
>DATEIF010000521.1:0-9185 GCA_035279205.1 Vineibacter sp. | reverse complement strand
GACGTTCCTGTCGTCGGCCGGCATGGTGGACGAGGCGACGCAAGGCATCGCGATGCGCCTCGATGATCTGCCCCCCAGCCGACCGGCACCGCGGCCGCCGGGCCTGGCGTTCGATCCCGGCACGCTGCAGTCCTTCGACGCGCAGAGTCTGCTGCGCGCCGCCGAAGTCGGGATGCTGCCCGAGGGTCGGCTGGAGCTGATGATCCGCGCGCTGTCGCATCAGCTGGGCCTGTCCTGCGGCGCCTGGGCCGGAGAGAGCTTCACGCCAACCGCCGCCGACTTGCCCGCAACGCCGTGGGAGGCGATCGCGCAAGCGGCCGGCACGCCGTTCGTGCCGACGGACGACAGCACGGGGTTCCTGCGCCGCATCCGGTCAGTGTTCAACGAGGAGCTCGCCGGCCCGGATGGCCCGACGGCCGGCGCCCACCAGGCGCTGGAGATGGCGATTCCTGCCCGGCACGGCACATGGACCGTATCGGTGCTGCCGGTGTGCCGCGACTCGGCCGGCGCAATCCTGATCGGCATCGAGCGTCGCGTCCTGCCGGCGGCACAGTTGCGCTTTGGCGACGCCGCCCTGCCCTGCGTACCGGCGTGGCGCGTGGCGCTCCTACCCGATGCACCCGATCCGTTGCGCGCGGCCGCTGCCCAGTCTGCCGGTTGTTCGACGGAGGCGCTGGTGCGCCTCGGCGCGCCCTACCACCCCAGCCTCGGCATCACGCCCGAGCGCGTGCAGCCCTTTGTCGTGACGGCCGGCGACCTGCCGGAAGCGTTGCGGGCGTCACTGGCGTTCGTGCCGCTCGAGTCCCTGCTGGCGCGGGCCGGTGACGTGCGCGACGGCCATCTGCTGATCGCCGCCTTCCGTCTGGCCGGCATGCTGGGCACGGCCTGATGGAACTCCTGGGGGCGCGGGCGTCCCGCCCCGCGCTCACGGCTCGTCGTCCTCGAACAGCATGTCGCAGACGAACGGGTTGGTCTTGCGTTCCCAGCCGAACGTCGAGGTCTGGCCGTGGCCGGGCACGAAGCCGATATCGTCGCCCAGCGGAAAGAGCTTCTTGCGAATCGAGTGAAAGAGCTGGTCCTGGTTGCCGCGCGGGAAATCGCTGCGGCCGACGGAACCGCGGAACAGCACGTCACCGACGAAGGCGACCTTGGCGTCGCGATGGACGAAGACCACATGGCCCGGCGTATGGCCCGGGCAATGCACAACATCGAAGGTGAGCTTGCCCAGCGCGACGGTATCGCCGTCCTGCAGCCAGCGATGCGGACGGAAGGGCTTCGGCTCCGGGAAGCCATACTTGCGGTTGGATTCGGGCAGGCCTTCGATCAGGAACAGATCGTCTTCGTGCGGCCCCTCGATCTCGACGCCATAGTGCTCGGCGATGGCGCCGGCGCCCGAGGCGTGGTCGACGTGGCCATGCGTCAGCATCACCTTGCCGACCTGCATGCCGGTCTCGGCGACAGCCGCCTTCAGGCGCTCGACGTCACCGCCCGGGTCGACCAGGGCGCCCTGGTTCGTCGCCTCGCACCACACGAGGGAGCAGTTCTGCTGGAACGGCGTGACCGGGACGACGGCGATCTTGATCATGGCTGGCACTAAGACCTCTGATGTCAGCCTTTCCTAAGGCGGCGACCTGCCGTTGCAAAGCCCCGATGCGGGAAATTGCAGACTGCATGACCGGGTTGCGTTAGATTGCCGTCATGCGTTGCTGGCGTTCGATCTTCGTCCCCGCCGTTTCGGCATTCCTCGCCTGCCTGGCAGCACCAGCCGTCGCCCAGTTGTCGCCACTGCCGACACCGACCGGCCCGCTGATCGCGGGCCCCTCGATCGTGGTCGACGCGCAGACCGGTGAAGTCCTGCATCAGCGCGATGCGGGCGCCCCGTTCTATCCGGCGTCGATCACCAAGCTGATGACGCTCTACCTACTGTTCGAGGACCTCAAGGCCGGCCGCATCGGACTGCAGGACAAGATCGGCTTCTCCGACTACGCCTACAACCAGCAACCCTCGAAGCTGGTGCTGCCGCGCGGTTATCAGATCACCGTCGAGCAGGCGATCCTGGCACTGATCCTGCGGTCGGCCAACGACGTGGCCGTCGCGGTCGGCGAGCGCCTGTCGGGCTCGGAAACTGCCTTTGCCGAGCGCATGACGGCGACGGCCCGCAGGCTCAGCATGACGGGCAGTTTCTTCAAGAACCCCAGCGGCTGGAAAGACCCGGAGCAGATGACGACGGCGCGCGACATGGCGCTGCTGGCCATCGCGCTGATCCGCGACTTCCCGCAGTACTACACCTATTTCAATGCGCACGACGTGATCATCAACAACGTGCGCATCGGCCACACGGTGAAGTTCCTGGACCTGTATCCCGGTGCCGACGGCCTGAAGACCGGCTTCCTGTGTTCATCGGGCTTCAACCTGGTAGCCTCCGCGGTGCGTGATGGCCGCCGCCTGGTCGGCGTCGTTGCCGGCTTCCGCCGGTCGGACCTGCGCGACGAGGCAGCGGTGCGCCTGTTCGACGAGGCGCTGCGCGCCCGTACCGGCGGCGCCCGGCCCAAGGTCTGGCAGATCGACAACACCGGCAGCCGGCCTGCCACCGTGCTGTCGGACCTCGACTGCGTGCCGGCGCGCTACGACTATCCCGGCGATGGCGCCTGGGTCGGCACGTTTGCCAGCGTGCCCGCCGCACGCCAGGCGCACCAGGCCGCCCAGGCCAAGCTGGCCGCCGCCGGCCGCACGTGGCTGGGCCGCGAGTGGATCGTCGACATCGCGATGGGCAAGCAGCGCAAGTTCGCCACCGTCATCGCCGACCTCGAGCCTGGCGAGGCGGCGCGCCTGTGTTCGCTCTACCAGGCGGCCAAGCAGTTCTGCCAGGTCGTGCAACCGCAGCAGCTCGTGCGGCCATTCCAAAATCTGTGGCGCTGATCTCAGGCCGCGGCGGACGAGGGAACGTCCACCGGCGAAGCGCCCTCGGTGGTATCGGCGGGCGCCGCGTCCAGCGTGACGGTGAAGCGGGCGCCGCCCTCGGCGCGGTTTTCGGCCGCGATCGTGCCTCCCATCTGGCGGATGATCTGATAGCTGACCGATAGGCCCAGGCCTGTACCCTTGCCTGTCGGCTTGGTCGTGAAGAACGGCTCGAACACGCGCGGCAGGACGGTGTCGGGAATGCCGGGTCCGTCATCCTCCACGGTCGCGACGACCTTGCCGTCCGGCGCCGCGAACCAGGTTCGCAGCCGGATCGTGCCACCGCCCGAGGATGCAGGCCGGTCTTGAATGGCATCGCGCGCATTCAGGATCAGGTTCATGACCACCTGCTGCAGCCGGCCGCTGTTGCCCAGAACCGGCGGACAACCGGACGCGAGGTCCAGCGACAGCGCGACGCGCGACATACGCAGCTGCTCGCGCAGCAGGTCGGCGGCCGCGTCGATGGCCTCGGACACATCGAATGGCCCGGGCACCTCATCGGACTTCCGGGCAAAGCCCTTCAGGTCCCGGATGATGGTCGCGGCACGCTCGGTCTGCGCCACGATGCGCGACAGCTTCTCGTCAATCAGCGTCGACACCTCGGCCAGGGTCGTCTGCGGCGACAGCTCCTGCAGATGCTCCAGCAGATTTTCGACGCCGAAGCGGATGATCGTCAGCGGCTGATTGATCTCGTGGGCAACGCCCGACGCCATCTCCCCCAGGGTCGCCAGCCGCGATGCCGCGAACAGCTGCAACTCGGCCGCACGCCGTTCCGTTTCCTCGACGGCGAGGAAGACGATGTGCTGCACCTGGCCTTGATCGTCGCGGACCGGATTGGCCGTAATGTGGTGGATGCGCTGCCGGCCCGCGTGATCGGTAAAGATCTTCTCGTACTTGATGCCCTTGATCGCCTCGGACGGCTTGGCGTCGAACCAGGTCGCGAACACCGCCCGATCCACCGGACTGGCGAGAACGTCGTACATCAAATGGCCGATGAAGTCCTCGGCCGACTTCCCCGGCACGAGATCGAGAAAGCCGTTGTTCACCATGATGATGCGCATGGCGCGATCAACCAGCATGATGTGCGCGCCGGTCGACTGAACCACGGAATTCAGCCGCTGCAGCTCGTAGCGCAGCCGCTCGGCCATTTCGTGCTGCGCCTGGATGTCGCGAATCGTGCCCGTGATCGCGAGTTCGCCGCCGAGATTGTCCTCCGCTTTCGGCGCCGTCATGCGCATTTCCAGATGGCGGACGGTGCCGTCCTTGGCGATACCGCGGAAGGCCAGCGTCACCGGCTTGCCGCGGTTCTGGCCCAGGCTCGCCATTGCCCGATCAAGCTGCGGCAGGTCATCGGGATGGAAGACCTCGCGCGGCGCCCAGCCCAGGGTCTCCTCAAGCGAATAGCCCAGCAGCGATGTCCTGCCGCCGCCCCGGTAATTGATCCGACCCTTGCGGTCGGCGGAGAACACCGTATCGGCCAGCGATCCGACCAGCGTGTCGAAGCGCTTCTGGGCAGCCCGTGCCACCGCCTCGCTGCGCTTGAGATCCGTTATGTCCATCCAGACTTGGAGGACGCCACCGCCGGGAACGGCGACATGGCTCATGCGGATGATGTGGCCGGTGGACGCCAACACTTCGTCGACCGGTGCCCGCTCGCGAAAGCGGCGCAGGACATCGGCTTTCCAGCGTTCCAGATCCAGGTCGGGATCGCGAACCTGGAACAGCGAAATAATGCCATTCACCAGTTCTTCAAACGTGATGCCGGCGAGCGGCCCCTTCAGATCTTCGAGGCGTTGAATGCCCGTCGGAACGGTCGCGTTGTAGAGAACGAGCCGTTCGTTCTCGTCGTAAAGGGCAAGGCCCGCCGGGATGGCATCCACGGCGTCAGCCAGTTGCTGGTATGCTGCATGCAGTTGCTGTTCAGAGGCGCGAGCCTGATCGGCCTGCTCCAGGTAGCCAGCCGCGCGGCGCGTCATATGCCATAGCAGAACAGCGATCACGACCAGCCCGGCCGACAGCAGTGCGGCAGGTACCCAGGTGGCGACGGGTGAGTTCCCGCGCTGCCACACGACGACGGCAAGAACAGCGCACGCAGCCACGCTCACGGCGGCAAAGGCGGTAACGGCCACCGTCCCGACGACGCCGTAGCGACCGCTGGCATGGCTCAATTGATCAAGAAATCGATTGCCACTCATGACTGTCGACGAATACGTGCCCAGACACATGATTCAGGGTGCTGTGCGAAGTCCGCAGGCTTCATCCGCATGCCGTGTCGCTGCGTGTCGAAGCCGCCGTCGCATACAGAAGACCGGCGGGCGCCGCGTCCAGCGTGACGGTGAACCGCGCACCGCCCTCGGCGCGGTTCTCGGCCACGATCGTGCCGCCCATCTGACGGATGATCTGATAGCTGACCGACAGGCCCAGCCCGGTGCCCTTGCCCGTCGGCTTCGTCGTAAAGAACGGCTCGAACAGCCGTGGCAGGATCTTGTCGGGGATGCCGGGACCGTCGTCCTCGACCACGGCTGCGATCTTGCCGTTCGACACCGCGTACTCTGTGCGAAGCCTGATGGTGCCATGTCGCGGCGGGGCAACACCCGCCGCGCCGCCCTCCAGGATCGCATCGCGGGCATTGAGGATCAGATTCATGATCACCTGCTGCAACCGCCCGCTGCTGCCCAGCGCCGGCGGACACTCGGCATTGAGGTCCAGGACCAACGCGACATCCAACATGCGCAATTGCTCGCGCAGCATGTGTACTGCTGCATTCACTGCACCGGACAGATCGAACGGCCCTGGCGCCTCATCGGACTTGCGCGCAAAGCTTTTCAGATCCGTGATGATGGCCGCCGCGCGATCGGTCTGAGCGACAACTCGGCCCAGCTTGTCGTTGATCAGGTCGATTGCCGCCGCCAGCAGCGTCGGCGCCGGCAGCGCCGCCAGGTGTTCCTGCAGATTTTCGACGCCGAAGCGGATGATCGTCAGCGGCTGGTTGATCTCATGCGCAACGCCGGCGGCCATCTCGCCCAAGGTCGCCAGTCGCGACGTGGAGAACAGCTGCAGCTCGGCTGTGCGCCGCTCGGTCTCATCGACAGCGAGAAACACGATGTTCTGAACGAGCCCGTGCTCGTCGCGAACCGGGTTGGCACTGACGTGGTAGGCACGCCGCCGCCCCTGCGGGTCGGCCGTCGTGTTTTCGTACTCGATGCCCTTGATCTCCTCGGCAGGTCCGGCGGCGAACCACGCATCGAATATCGCCTGATCGATCGGACTTTTGATAACGTCGCGCATCGGACGGCCAATGACCGTGGCGGCCGATCTGCCAGGCACGGCATCGAGGAATTCGCGGTTCGCCATCACGATACGCATGTCCCGATCGACGAGCAGGATGCGGGCACCCGTCGACTGCACGACCGAATCCAGCCGCCGCAGTTCGTAGCGCAGACGCTCCGCCATCTCATGCTGGGCCTGCACGTCGCGAATCGTACCCGTGATCGCCAGCTCGCCGCCGAGACTGTCCTGCGCGGCCGGCGCGGTCACCCGCGCTTCCAGATGCCGTATTGCGCCATCCTTGCCGATGCCGCGGAATGACACGGAGACGGGCTCACCCCGATTGCGCCGCATGCGCGCGATGCAGTCGTTGACCGCCGGCCAATCGTCCGGGTGAACCAGCTCACGTGCCGGTCGCCCCAACAGTTGATCAGGCGTGAATCCCAGCAGCGGCGTACCACCCAGGTAGTTGAACCGACCGGCGCGGTCGCTGGAAAAGACCGTGTCGGGCAGCGAGCCGACCAGCATGTCGAAGCGCTTTTGGGCGGCGTGAGCGGCATCTTCGTTGCGCTTCAGGTCGGTGACGTCTACCCAGAGTCTGACCGTACCGCCGCTGCGGGTCGCCGCCTGCCTCAGGCGCATCGTCCGACCGTCCGCCCATTGGCGGTCGGCACCCTCGCGGGCCCGGAAAAAGCGCAGGTATTCTGTTTTCCAGTCGGCCTTGAGATCGGGATAGGCTTGCTTGAACTGAAGCTCGGCCCGCGTCGCGACCTCCTCGATCGTGAGGCCGATCATCGCCTCGTCGAGCCATTTGTAGTTCGCCGGCTTCAGGTATTCCGCGTTGATCAAGACGAGCCGTTCGTCCGCGTCGTAGAGCGTCATGCTGAGGGGAATGGCGTTGAGCACGTCGCTGAGCTGCTGCTGCGCAGCGTCGACCTTTCTCATGGCTTCGCGTGCCGTCACCATCGAGCGGTGATGCGCCGCGGCCGTGCAGGACACGCGCCACAGCAAGACCGTGGCGCCAACCAGCCCCACGGCAAGCACAGCGAGCCCCGCGGCAGAGGCGATCGTGGGGTTCGATGATGGTTCGAGGACAGCAAGACCAGCAGTGCCCGCCGTGCCGACAGCAGCAAGGGCACTGACTGCCAGAGTCGCGTAACCATCGACACGCCCGACAATGCGGTTCAACGAGCGCAGACCAGCACCTTTCACATCGATACCGAGCGCCACGTTACTGGCCATCGGGATCCCCTTCGATGCGGCTCTCCAATCTCGCTTCAGGACGATGCGGTGATCGAAGGACTCCCACGGCAACCATCAGGGATGGCTCAAGCGAAAAATTCGCCCCTGTTTCTCTACTTCAAATAATACGGATTAGAACTTAGGAAGCAAACGATTAACCTACCGGCAACAGCACATGATGATGCCGGTATCGCTTACTTCAAGCCACCGCCGGCCTGACGTCGCGTGTCGGGGCAAGGCCTGCCGGTAAATCCACCGGCACAGCATCGAGCGTGATGGTGAAGCGGGCACCGCCCTCGGCGCGGTTCTCCGCGACAATCGTGCCACCCATCTGGCGCACGATCTGGTAGCTGACCGACAGACCCAGCCCGGTGCCCTTGCCTGTCGGCTTGGTGGTGAAGAACGGCTCGAACAGGCGTGGCAGGACGTTATCGGGTATCCCTGGTCCGTTGTCCTCGACGGTCGTGATCACCTTGCCTGCCGACGGCAGGCTGCGCGCAGCGATGCGGATCGTGCCCACCGGGGGCTGCCCGTCCGTCGCCGCACGACGTTCCTGAATAGCATCGCGCGCATTAAGAATGAGATTAATGATCACCTGCTGCAGCTGACTGCCGTGACCAAGCACTGGCGCGCAGGCCGCCTCGACGTCCACCGGCGCATCGATGCGCGACAGCCGCAGCTGCTCGCGCAACAGGTGGGTGGCGGCCTGAAGTGTCTCGGCAACGTCGAAAGGCCGCGGCGTCGTATCCGGCCGACGCGAGAAAGCTTTCAATTCCTGGATGATCACAGCGGCGCGTTCGGTCTGCGCGATGATACGCGACAACTTACCGTCGATCAGGTCGGCGGTGCTGGACATCGCGGCATCGGCTGGGATGTCCTGCAGTTGCTCCTGCAAGCTCTCGGCCGCGAACCGGATGACCGTGAGCGGCTGGTTGATCTCGTGGGCCACGCCGGAGGCCATCTCGCCCAACGTCGCCAGCCGGGAAGAGTCGAAGAGCTGCAGTTCGGCGGCGCGCCGCTCGGTCTCGTCGACGGCCAGAAAGACGATGTGCTGAACAGCGCCTGCCTCGTCGCGCACCGGATTGGCCGTGACATGATAGACCCGGCGCCGGCCCTGGTGATCGATCGCGGCGTTCTCGTATTCGATGGCGCGGATCGAATCGGACGGCGCCGCCGCAAACCACGCCTCGAAGACCGAGTGATCGATCGGATTGGCGATGACCTCTCGCAGCGGCTGACCGATGACGGTGTCGGCCGACCGCCCCGGCCTGGCGTTCAGGAAGCCGTTGTTGGCCATGATGATTCGCATGTCGCGGTCGACCAGCACCATCGAGGCGCCGGATGACTGCACCACCGAATCGAGGCGCTGCAGCTCATAGCGCAGCCGTTCGGCCATCTCATGCTGGGTCTGCACGTCGCGCATCACGCCGGTGACCGCGAATTCGCCGCCAAGGTTGTCGGCCCTGTCGTGCGCCGTCATGCGCACCTCGATCTGGCGCACCGTGCCGTCCTTGCACAGACCGCGATGCGTGTACGCGACAGGCGTGCCGCGCTCGTGCCGCAGGCGCGCGATGCAGGCTTCGAGCTGATGCCAGTCGTCGGGGTGAACGATATCGTGCGGCCGGCGGCCCAGCAGCTCGCCCGGCTGATAGCCCAGCAGCTGCGCCATGGCGCCGCCGACATAGCTGAAGCAGCCGGCGCGATCGGTGGAGAACACC
>DATEIF010000520.1:0-2176 GCA_035279205.1 Vineibacter sp. | reverse complement strand
GTCGTGGGTCCTGGCTGGCGCGCCTGCCTTTCTTCTACGGCTGGGTCATCGTTGCGGTGGCCTTCGTGACGGTGGCGCTGGGCGTGACGGCGCGGACTGCCTTCTCGTTGATGTTTCCGCCGATCGTCGACGAGTTCGGCTGGGATCGCGGTCTCGCCGCCGGCGCCTTCTCCTTCGGCTTCCTGATCTCCGCCGTCGCAAGCCCGGTCGTGGGCCGCGTGATGGATCGGCGCGGCCCGCGTTTCGTGATCGAGATCGGTGTGCTGCTCACCGCGGCGGGGCTGGTGGCGGCAACACGCATCGAAGAGCCGTGGCAACTCTACGCGACCTTGGGCGTGCTGGTGGGAGCCGGCGCCAACTGCATGACCTTCACGGCGCAGTCGCAGTACCTGCCCAACTGGTTCGTGCGCCGGCGCGCCTTGGCGATCAGCCTCGCCTTCTCGGGCGCCGGCTTCGGCGCGATCCTGATCCTGCCGTGGATCCAGGAGATCATCCTGCATCAGGGGTGGCGGACATCCTGCCTGACGCTCGGCGTGCTGATCTTTGTCGTCCTGCTGCCGCTCAATCTCATCGTACGCAAGCGGCCCGAGGATATCGGCGCCGAGCCCGATGGCGACGGCCGCCGCGTCAACGCAGCGCCGCGACCGTCCAACATCGTCGACCCGGTCTGGGCCGCCACCGAATGGACGACGGCGCGGGCGGTACGGACCGCGCGGTTCTGGTGGATCGCCCTGGCCTATTTCTGCGGCGGCTTCGTCTGGTACGCAGTGCAGGTCCATCAGACCAAGTATCTCGTCGAGGTCGGTTTCGGCCCGATGGAGGCTGCGTGGGCCTTGGGGCTGGTAGCGATGGTGGGCGTGCCGGGCCAGATCGTCCTCGGCGCGCTGTCCGATCGCGTCGGGCGCGAGATCGTGTGGAGCATCACTGCCGTCGGCTTCGCGATCTGTTACGTCGCGCTGCTCGCGCTGGCAGCGGGACCGTCGCAGCCGCTCCTCTATGTGATGGTCCTGTCGCAGGGCCTGCTGGGTTATGCCATGACCTCCGTGATGGGGCCGATCGTGGCCGAGATCTTCGAGGGCCCGCATTTCGGCTCGATCTTCGGGCTCCTGTCGATGATCCTGATTGGTGGCGGCGCGGCGGGCCCGCTGGCAGCCGGCATGGTGCACGACCGCACCGGCAGCTACAGCGGCGCGTTCATCCTGTCGATCGTCCTCTGTGCCGTCTCTATCTTCGCCATGTGGCGCGCTTCGCCCGGCAAGGTGCGCATGGTCGCCGGAAGGGCACGTGCACTGGCCGAGGCAAAGGTCGCTTGATCGCTCACTCGCGATTCGTTCGACGCTCCTGCCTTGTGTCCGATGCAGGCCTGCGCCGCAGCACGGTTCGCACGACGGCAAAGAAGAGCAGCGCTGCGACTGGCCACTGGAACCAGATGCTGTGCAGGCCGGTGAAGACATTGATCAGGATCAGAAAGCCCGACACAGCGAGGGCCATTGCAATCGGTCGAGGCAGGTTCGCCCACCAATCCACGACCGAGCGCAACCCTGTGGACGACCCGTATTCGTCGCGACGTGGCGGAGCACCGCTTTGCGAAGCGGCAACCGTATCCGACCGGGAAGTGGGCTTTTCGTCGGTCGGGAAGCTGCGTCGTTCGGCGGTTTGCCCGCTCATGGTCACTCGATAGCTAACCACGGGAGCAACGTTCTTCATCGCCTGCTGGCCGAGCGATGCGAAGCCGAGGGACAATTTGTTGTGAACCTGCTCGTAGACCGAACCGGAGATCACGACGCCACCGGGCTCGGCAAGCTCCTGCAGCCGTGACGCAATGTTGACGCCATCGCCGTAGATATCGGAGCCTTCCACCATTACATCGCCGAGATTGATGCCGATGCGAAACCGCATGCGGTGCGCGTCCGGCAGGCCGGGATCCTGATTGGAAATCTCCTGCTGGATCTCGACCGCACACTGTACGGCCTCGACGACGCTGGCGAACTCGGCGATCACGGCATCGCCCCAGGTGTTCACGATCCGACCGTCATGGCGCTCCACCAATCCCGCCATGGCGGTGCGGTAGCGGCGCAACGTCGCCAGCGTTGCCGCTTCGTCGGCTTCCATGAGACGTGAATATCCGTGCACATCGGCGCACAGGACGGTCGTCAACCGCCGTTTCACCTTGTCA
>DATEIF010000519.1:0-5972 GCA_035279205.1 Vineibacter sp. | reverse complement strand
TCACTGTGATCGGCCTGCATGCTGGTGCGCTCCACGACACCGGCCAGCGGTGGGGTGCCCTTGGCCTGCCAGTGCGCGCCCCGGTGCGCATCGGTGAGGCCCGCGGCCTTCTGCAGCGCCGTCCACGCCGCGGCGGCAGGCCCGGTGTGGTCGCCGCTCACGCGCACGTACGATGCACGCGCACCCGCGAAGTGCCCGAGGTACAGCTTCAGGATCTCGAAGTAGGACGGCCAGCCGCGCTCCATGCTGCCCAGTTCGTCATCCCACTGGTCGCGCTCGGTGAACAGGCTGTGGACCATGCGCACGCGACAGGTGCCGCCGGCCTGCGCCTCGATCACGATCTCCGTCGCCAGCGGCGGCGCCTCGCCGCTCCAGCCGATTTCCTCGTAAGCGAAGCGGTTCGGCGGCTGCCACGTCGTCACCCGACCCCGGCTCGCCATGTCGGGCCCGAAACGGAACGCAATCGCCCCGCCCTCGCGCTCCTCGATCTCGCAGGTCGTAAACCAGGCCGAGTTCCCCGGGCCGGTCGCCAGCGCCTGCCACACTTGCTCGGGCGTGCCGGGAACCTCAACGATCATTTCGACCGCGCGGCGGCCGGATGCGTCCTTCTTCAGGGGCATGACGATGCTGCCTCCTCGATGGGCGGGAATTGAGCGGCAAGCCACGCCTGCCACACCGCTTCCGTCGGCGCGGCCGCAGCCGATGCCTGCTCGCCGTAGAAAAAGAAGCGGACGGAAAGAAAGACCTTGTCGCCCATGGCGTGTGCCATGATGTGCGCCAATCCAGGTGCCGGCGACGCATCGAGGCGGACCAGGACTTCCTCGGGCTGTGCGACGTCCGCGATCCGTTCAACGACGCCGACCAATGGTGGCGTTGCCGTGCGCACGCGGTCGCCGACGCGGCCATTGTCGAGGCCGAGTTGACGCACGAGCGTCCCCCACACCGCCGATTTCGGCGGGGCCGCCACGCCCATGAGCTGGAATGCAACGCAGCGCTGGCCGGCGAAGTGCGCCAGATAAAGCCGCAGGATGCGAAAGAACGCAGCCCACCCGGTGGTATGCCCCTCGAATTGATCGTCCCAGTCGTCGGTGCTGGCGAACCAGCTATGGACGACGCGCACGACACAGGTGCCGCCGGCACGCGCTTCGACGGACCACTGCGTCGCGATGATCCCGGGCCCCTCCGTGGTCTCGGCCACGAAACGATGCGGCGGTTCCCACACCGTGATCGTGGCAACAGAGTCCATGCTGTTGCCGGGGCCGAAGTGGGAAACGGCAGTGCCGCCTTCGCGCCCCTCGACATCCGTCGGCACAAACCAGGCCGAGATCCCCGGGCCCGTCGCAATGGCATTCCACACCGCGTCGGGCGTACCGGGCACTTCGGCCTCGGCCTCCACCGATCGCCGCCCGGATGGCTCTTTCTTCACAGGCATCACGTATCCTTTTTGCTGGGTCTGCCCGGCGTGGGATGGGCCACCACCACCAGGCGGTGCGGACGTCCGTCCGGTGCCGAGGCGTCGTGATAGCGCGCCGCCAATGCCGTCACGGCGTGGGTGAGATCGCGCGTGAAGGCGGCGCGCTCAGCGGCCGACGCAAAGCGGATCTCGGTGTCGATCGACAGGGTCGCCAAGCGCTTGTCGGCTGCCCGCGCGCGGCGCCACAGATCACCGACCTCACGCACGACGCGCGCCGCGAGCGCAATCGCGTAACTGGCCGACAGGCGGTCGGCGTTGCGCTTGGGGTCGGCGGCAGCCGGGCCCAGCGCCTCGGGCGACACCACGTACGACGACGCCGTCGCCACCAGCAGGCGCTCCGTCAGCCCGCCCCACTGCCGCTCCTCGGCAACCTCCACCAGCTTGTGCGCCTCCAAGGTGCGCAGGTGATAGTTGACCTTCTGCCGCGCGATGCCGACGCGCGTGGCCAGTGCCGCCGCTGACGCCGGCGCGGCCAGTTCCGCCAGCAAACGACTGCGGATGGGGTCCAGCGCCACCGCCGCGGCCGCCGGATCGGTGATGACATCGACGTCGAGCATGGCCGGACCTTACATTGACAAATTTTATTGTCAAGGCAGCTGGCGGGGTCCGAAGAAGGCCCGGATCTCGCGTGCCGCGACATCCGGAAGCTCCGCGTGCACGTAGTGGCCGGCATCGACGAAATCGAGACTGTAGTCGGTCCAGTAGTCGCCCAGCCGGTCGGACCAGGCCGGTGGAATCAGGGGATCGCGGCGGCCCCACAGAAAGCGCGTCGGGATGGTGATCGGTGGTTTCGCCGGCAGCTTGCCTTCGAGCCACAGCCGCCGGGTCGCCGCCGAGCTCAGGTACCAGTCGAAGCCGCCCTGGATGTTGCCCGGCTTCATGAAGTTATCGACATAGGCTTCCAGCAACTCGGCGAAGACCTTCGGGTTGTCGCCCGACCAGTGATCGAGGAAGTACCGGAAGTAGGTGCGGCAGGCCTCCCGTGAGCTGCCCACCAGCGCGGCCGCCCACGGCAGCTGCTGGAAGTACTGGTACCAGACCTCGATCAGGTGACCGGGCTGGCCGTAGCGGAACCCGAGACCGGGATATGGCGTGCAGAAATAGAAGGTCCCTAGAAGACGATCCGGCGCGCGGTGTGACATCGCTTGCATGACGTAGGCGCCGAGATCGCCGCCCACGACGCCGAAGCGCGCGATGCCTAGCGCATCCATGAGTCCCAACATATCTGCCGCGTGCCGGTCGGCTGTCGCGGTCGGGTCAGGTTCGGGGAACGGCTTGCCCGTGTCCCCGCAGCCCCGAAGATCGGGTGCGATGAGGTCGAAGTCGCGACCCAACTGCTCCATGATCGGACGCCACACCAGCCAGAACTCCGGCCAGCCATGCAGCAGCAGGAGCGGCCTGCCCTGCCCGTGGCGCGCGATGTTGATCCGCAGATCGCCAACGCGCACGCGCTGCTGCTTGATTCCTGCCGCCTCTGCCGCGGCGAGGGCATGCTCCAAGACTGACATCGTTCCTCCGCGCCTACGAATCCATCGCGCACAGGCTCCGATGTTGGAGGACGATGATCCAATACGGTCTCGATACGATGTCAGACGCCTGGCCTATGATCGTGCGTGCGGACCTCGTCGCTTTCGCGGTGTGAGGGTGGCCGCTATCATGCGACATGGAACTGCGCCATCTTCGCTATTTTGTCGCCGTCGCTGAGGCGTTGAGCTTCACCCGCGCCGCCCAACGGCTGCACATCGCCCAGCCGCCGCTCAGCCAGCAGATCAGACAACTCGAGGAGGAGCTCGGCGTCACGCTGTTTCAGCGCGGCGCGCGTCCGATCGGCCTGACCGATGCCGGACGGGTGCTCCTGGCGCGATCGCGGGCCATCCTTGCCGATCTCGCGACGACGGTTGCCGAAACACAGCGTACCGGCCGCGGCCTGACGGGAAGACTGTCGATCGGCTTCGCCGGTTCGGCGATGTACGTCTTCCTTCCCGACGTCATCAACGCGTATCGCGACGCGTGTCCCAACGTCGCGCTGGCCTTGGACGAGATGCTCGCGTCCGAGGTCGCCGCGGCGCTCCAGGATCGCAAGATCGATGTCGGTTTCGCGCGCCCGCCGCTGCCGCCGCATGCCCGCGTGGCGCAGAAGCTCATCCTGGAGGAGCCTTATCTCACAGCGGTACCCGACCGGCACAGGCTGGCCGGATGCAAACGGATCGCCCTTGCCGAACTCGCCGACGAGCCTTTTGTCCTCTACCCCCTGACGCCGGGACCCAGCGTGACGGAGCGCATCGTGGCGGCATGCCAGGAAGCGGGATTTGTGCCACGGATCGTGCAGGAAGTGATGCACCTGCAAACCGCGGTCAGCCTGGTGGCGGCGGGTGTCGGGATCTCCCTGGTGCCGCAAGCCGCGGCACAGGCCCAGGCACGGCGCGGCGTGACCTTCATTGCCCTCTCGCCGCCGGCGCCGACGGCGCCGCTTGCCGTCGCCTGGCGCGAAGACGACGTCTCACCGCCGCTGCGCCACTTCCTCGCGGTGATCGACACGGCACTCAGTGCTGTCGGAAGCACGCCTCGCAACGGCATAGAGCATCCGGCAACGGCAGTGCAGGTTCGGGATCGTCCTGCCCGGCGGTCGCCACGGCGATGAGCCGCCTGACGTCGCGCACTGAGGCCGGCAACGACCGGCCGGCCTCGCGATAGGCCTGCTGCACGTCGGCATCGGTCGCGGCCTGGATCTCCACGTCCAGGGCATCGAGGAGACGGCGCAACTCGGCCGGTGGCTGCCATTTGCGCATGGGAGGCTCCTTCATGGAACGCTCCACGACAATCCAGCGCGCAGCAGCGCCCGCCGCATGCGCTTGCGCGCCGAGTCGTACGCGCGTTCCGACAGGCCGTAGGCGTGGCAAATCTCGCTTGCCGTCATGCCCTCCGCCAGGCCGGCGATGATCTTCAATGCCACCCCGTCGGCACTGAACAACTGGTGAATGGCAGCCACCGCCTGGGCGGCGGCCAGCACGCGCTCGGCGTCGGGCGGCGCAGCGGCCGTGTCATCGGCGACATCGGATACGTCGCCGTCGTGGACAACCCAGGCCAGCTCGCGGCGAACGCGCCGCCAGTGCTCGTCGCAGATGCTGCGCATGACGCCCGACAGGAAGGCCAGGAGCGGCACGTCGGGCGGCCATGGCCGCACACCGTTCAGGGCACGCACGATCGCCTCGTTCAGGATATCGGTCCAGCCCAGGCCGCCCGGCAGCCCGCGGCTCCAGAGTCGGGCCAGCGCCTTCAGCCGCGCCAGGTCGGCGTTCGACAACGACCGCAGGGCACGGGCGATGTCGCGCGCCGGTGCATCGGGGGCACCAACGCGCCAGCGACTACGTACCGTCGATCGTTCCATCACTGCAGTATGCGCTTGTCCGCAGCTGCCGCGGACAGGGCGCCGAAATTTTTTTCACCACGTCCGCCGCCGCCCTGGCCGGCCGCACTGCTAGCAGGCAGCATACACATAGAGGGCCCCATGCAGGATGACACGACGGCGCTGCGCCGCTGGTATGCCGAGGGACTACGACTCACGACCCCGATACGGCGCAACCCGACCATCGTCGATGCCTTCGCCGCGGTGCCGCGCGAACGCTTCCTGGGGCCGGGACCGTGGCAGATCATGTCGGACAAGCGCCCCGACGAGCCGTTCACGACGCCCGACGATCATCCGCACTGGGTCTATCACGACGTGCTGGTCGCCATCGACCCGGCGCGCGGCCTCAACAACGGCATGCCGAGCTTCTGGGCCCATAATTTCGATCACCTCGATCTGCGGCGCGGCGCGCGCGTGATGCAGGTGGGCGCCGGCACCGGCTACTACACCGCGGTGCTGGCCGAGATCGTCGGACTCAATGGCCATGTCGTGGCGGTCGAGCACGACGGCGATCTCGCGGCGCGCGCCCGGACCAACCTCGCGCCGTGGCCGCAGGTTGACGTCGTGGCGGGCGACGGGCGCAGGCATGATCCCGGCGAGGTCGATGCCGTCGTGGTGTTCGCGGGCGCCACGCATCCCTCGCCGTTCTGGATCGATCGCCTTGCCGACAACGGTCGCCTGCTGATGCCGCTCACGGGCGAGAATCGGCTGGGCTTCATGCTGCGCGTCATCCGCCGCGGCGAATCGTTCGACGCCGACGCGATCAGCGGGGTCGGCATCTTCCACTGCGCCGGCGGACGCCATGCCGAATCCGCCGCCCGCCTGCAGCAAGCGCTGGAAGCGCAAGGGACACCATCCGTGCCCTGGCAACGCCGCGAGATTCCGATCCGGGCTCTGCACCGCGGCGCACCCACGACGGATGCCATCCCCACGGCCTGGTATCACGGTCCCGGTTTCTGGCTCGAACGCAAGGAACCGTAGCAACCGTCCACCTCGCGGCGGGGTCGACACGCCGGTGTCGCCCGATCGTGCGCGCGAAAATCAAACGCCCTCAACCTAAAGGTTGACGCGCGCAGTCGGCGTGTCATTCAG
>DATEIF010000518.1:0-4582 GCA_035279205.1 Vineibacter sp. | reverse complement strand
TGCTGTGTGACAAGGGGGCGCTTCATGGTGAGCTTGTCGAACCATGAAGCGTTGCGCACCGGCCGTCGTGCGTCGGCCTTCATGGTTCGACAGGGCTCACCATGAAGGCTTTCGGACGCGCTACGTCTTCCCGTTGAGCGCGCGCCAGACGCGCTCGGGCGTGGCGGGCATGTCGAGGTGGCGGATGCCGCGTTCGGCCAGGGCGTCGATCACCGCGTTCATCACCGAGGGCAGCGCGCCGGCGCAGCCGGCCTCGCCGCAGCCCTTGATGCCCAGGATGCTGGTCTTGGCCGGCACGGGGTGGCTCTGGATCTTGAAGTCCGGCGCGTGCACGGCGCGCGGCAGCGCGTAGTCCATGTAGGAGCCGGCCAGCGGCTGGCCCTGCTCGCTGAACACCGTGCGTTCCATCAGCGCCTGGCCGATGCCCTGCACCACACCGCCATGGGCCTGGCCTTCGACCAGCATCGGGTTGATGACGGTGCCGAAGTCGTTGACCATCACATAGCGCACGACATCGATGGCGCCGGTATCGGGATCGATCTCGACCTCGGCAACATGGCAGCCGTTGGGAAACGACGACGGCGGGGTGTCCGACACATGCCCGACATCGAGCGATGACGGCACATCCGGTGGCAGGTCGATGCCAGCGTGCAGCCTGCGCGCCAGGTCCATAAGGCCGATACCGCGATCGGTGCCGGCGATGGTAAAACGGCCGCGATCGAACTCGATATCGGCGACGGCGGCCTCCAGCACGTGGGCCGCGATCTGCTTGCCACGCTCGATAACCTGGCCGCTCGCCTCGACGAAGGCCTGGCCGGCGACCAGCATGGAGCGTGAGCCGCCGGTGCCGCCGCCGGCCTTCAACTCGTCGCTGTCGCCCTGCAGCAGCCGCAGCCGCTCGAACGGGATGCCGAGCTTCTCGACCAGCACCTGCGCGAACGGCGTGGCGTGGCCCTGGCCGTAATCGAGCGTGCCGCTGATCATCGTCACCGTGCCGTCGGCCTCGAAGCGGATGCCGCCCATCTCCTTGGAGGGCGGCGCCGTTACCTCAAGATAGCTGCCGATGCCGCGCCCGCGCAGCTTGCCGCGGCTGCGGCTTTGCTGCCGGCGCTGGTCGAAGCCGTTCCAGTCGGCGGCGGCCAGCGCCTTGTCGAGCACAGAAGTGAATTCGCCGCTGTCATACAGCATGCCCGACGGCGCCTTGTACGGCATCGCCTGCGGCGGGATGTGGTTGCGCCGCCGCAGCTCGACGCGGTCGATGCCCATCTCGGCCGCCGCCGCGTCGATCAGGCGCTCCATGTAGTAGTTGCCCTCGGGCCGCCCGGCGCCGCGGTAGGCCGCAATCGGCGTGGTGTTGGTGAAGGCGATCCTGGAGTTCACCTCGATCACCGGCGTGCGGTAGACGTCGACGACGTTCTTCACCGCGTTGATGGTGGCCGGCAGCGGCGGATAGATGAAGGCGCCGGCATTGCCGGTGCCGGTCAGCCGCACGGCGAGGAAGTTGCCCTCGGCATCGAGCGCCAGCTCGGCCACGCGCTGGTGGTCGCGGCCGTGATGGTCGGACACGAAGCTTTCGCCGCGCTCGTCGGTCCATTTCACCGGCCGGCCCAGGGCGCGGGCCGCGAACAGCAGGCAGGGATATTCCGGGTAGGCCGGCGCCTTCATGCCGAACGAGCCGCCGACATTGCCGGTCAGCACATGCACCTTGTCCGGCGCGACGTTGAGCACGTCCTTGGCCAAAGAGCCGCGCATGCCGAAGACGCCCTGGCAGCCGACATGCAAGGTCCAGCGTTCGCTCGCCGGATCGTAGCTGCCGATCGCCGCGCGTGGCTCCATGGCGTTGACCACGATTCGGTTGCTGACGATGTCGAGCCGGGTGACATGGGCTGCGCGCGCGAATGCGGCGGCCACGGCATCGGCATCGCCGTAGTGATAGTCCAGCACCAGGTTGCCGGGCGCCTCGGGATGGATCTGCGGCGCGCCGGGCGCCAATGCAGATGCCGGATCTGTCACGGCCGGCAGTTCCTCGACATCGAGCACGACCGCTTCGGCGGCGTCCTTGGCTTGCATGGCTGTTTCGGCGACGACGAACGCGATGGCCTCGCCGACGAAGCGCACCTTGTCCTTGGCCAGCGACGGGCGCACCGGCGTCTTCATCGGTGAGCCGTCACGGTTGGGGAAGTTGACCGGGCATTTCAGCGGGCCGAAGCCTGCGGTCTCGAGGTCGGCATTGGTGTAGACGCCCAGCACGCCCGGCAGGGCGCGCGCCGCCTCGATGTCGATGCCGCGGATGACGGCGTGCGCATACCGGCTGCGCACCATCACGGCATAGGCCTGGCCGGCCAGGTTGACGTCGTCCGTGTAGCGGCCCTCGCCGCGCAGCAGCTTGGGATCCTCGCTGCGCGGCACGGGCTGGCCGATGCCGAATTTCATCAGCGCCAGATCGGTATCGGGCTCATCTCGCATCAGTGGCTCTCCATGCCGGCACCGCAAGGCGGCCGGCCGGCGACAGGTCTGCAAATATCGGATGACCTGATGCTAGCGGCTGGCACCGCGGTCCAGCAACGCCGTTTCTGCAAGGTCGCGTTGTCATCCTCCCCAGCGAAGCTGGGGAGGTGCCCCGAGGGGCGGAGGGGAAGCGTGGTGATCGTGGCAACATACACCACGTCGGCTCCCCCTCCGGCCTTCGGCCACCTTCCCCAACTTCGTTGGGGGAGGGTTTTGCACAATTATGCGTCAGGCCATGCCGGCCACGCCTGTGGCACCTTGGTTGCGAGCCATCGGGTCAGCGCGGCGTTGACTTGCAGCGGGCGCTCCTGCGCCATCCAGTGACCCGAGGCGATGATCTGTTCGCTGAGATCGCGGCAATAGGTGCGCATCGGTTCGGCTAGCCGCGACGTCACGCTTTCGCAGGTGTAGTCGTAGCGCGCCGCCAGGAAGAGCGTGGGCATATCGAGATAGCCGCCGTTGGCAGCTTTCTCGGCGTAGAGGGCGTTGGCCTTGTGGTTCATGTAGAACGAGTCGGGGCCGAAGAAGCCGTTGCGCTGCAGCGCCTCGGCATAGACGCGCAGATCCTCTTCGCTCACCACGTCGGGATCGCGTGGGATGTCCGGCGCCGACGGCAGGCCGCGAAACCAGCCGTTGTGCTTGCGCGCAAAGGCCGTCGGTGACGGCTGCATGACACCCGACGGGTTGCCCTTGCGGAACAACGCCTTCACCAGGTTGTAGGGGTGGGCCTCGAACTGCTTCGTGACAGTCTCGAAGTTCTCCTCGTAGAAGCGCATATACTCCCACTGCCCGGCGGGAAACTCGCTCTCGGGATAGACGCGGCGGTCGACCAGCGGGATCACGAAATCCAGCCCGCGCTCCAGGCTGTAGTAGGGCACGCACAGGCTGGCCACGGCGAGGCAACGCTCGGGGTGGTGGCTGGCGACGTTCCACACCACCGGGCTGCCCCAGTCGTGCCCAACCCACACGGCTTTCTCGGCGCCCAGCGCGTCCAGCAGCTCGATCATGTCGGCCACGATGTGTTCCTGGGCATAGTCGCCGTGCGTGCGATAGACGCTGGAGCGCCCGTAGCCGCGCAGATCGGGCGCGATGGCGCGATATCCCAGCGCCGCCATGCAGGGCAGCTGGTGCCGCCAGCTCAGCGACAGCTCGGGCCAGCCATGCACGAAGATGATCAGCGGTCCGTCCTCAGGGCCGGCCGCGAGATAGAACGTCTTGTGGCGCGATGTTTCAGCGAAATGTTCGCTCAGCACGAAGCAGTCTCCTCATGCGTCTTGCCGGACGATGGTCCGAGGCTCTTGGATGCCAGCATAGCAAACGGTGGCCGGCGTGACGCCTTCGTTGTGAATTCACGCCGGGACGGCGCCCGCCTTGCCGTTCTCGACCACGAAGCTTTTCAGGCGACGCACCGCGGACTGCGGATCACGGATGTCGTCGACGGCTTCGAAATGCGTGGTGAGCGTCTGCGGCGTGAGCTCCATGGCAACATAGCCGCGTTTGTCGCCACGGCCGTACTTGAGGTGCGGATTGGCGGCCAGCGCGCGCTCGACCAGCGCCTGCGCCGGACCGTTCGACGTGACCGAGCTGCCGACGAACTCCGTCGCCACGACCGGCCCCTTGGTCGCGAAGTCGCGCTTCAGATCCGACACCCAGAAGGAGTGCACATCGCCGCCGATCACGACGGGATTCGACACGCGACGCTGCACGATGCCGTCGAGCAGCCGCTGGCGCGACGCGGCATAGCCGTCCCAGCGGTCGACCATGAAGCCGCGCTCGCCCTGGATGCTGCTCCTGACCTCGGACATCAGCGTCTGTTGTGCGATCACGGTCCAGCGTGCCTTGGCGGCCGCGAGACTGGTGTCGAGCCACATCTCCTGCGCGGTGCCCAGCATGGAGCGGTCGGCGCGGGTGCGCTCGGCGCAATCCACGGGCCGCTTGGTCGTGCGGCTGTCGGTGACGCAGGGATGGTGCGCGCGGTACTGCCGGTCGTCGAGCAGCATCACGTCGAGCATGTCGCCGAACCGGTAGTGATCGTAGATGCGCAACCCGTCGCTGGTCGGCGCTGCCGCCGGCG
>DATEIF010000517.1:0-2194 GCA_035279205.1 Vineibacter sp. | reverse complement strand
TCACCCAGCGAGCGGTCGATGTCCTCGATCGAGCGGCCCTTGGTCTCGATGCCGAGGAAAAGGTACACCGCACCGGCGAGCGCAAACCAGCTGCCGAGATAGATGAACGCCGGCACGATGTTGGCCACCGGCGCGCCCGGCTTCAAGACGTCAGACGCGCCGATGATCAGCGCCAGGCCCAGCGGGCCGATGATCTTGCCCAGGCCGCCGAAGCCGTAGGCCGAGCCCATGCCCGAGGTGCGCAGGTGCGCCGGCCATACCTCGGCGGCGTACGGCCCGACGATGGCGAAGCCGCCGTCGGCGAAGAACGTGGCCGCGATCAGCAGCAGCCAGTACACCGAGATGCCGGCCAGGAACGCGTCATGGAAGACGCCGGCCAGGATCAAGAGCGCACAGGCACCGAAGCCCAGCAGCCCGCCCGACACCCGCCTTCCCAGGCGCTCGGAGAAGTACGAGAAGCCGATGCGCCCCAGCATGCCGCCCACCGTCATGGCGAACACCATCTTCGACGCCTCGGCCGGCGCGATCTTCAGCAGCGCCACGAACAGGGTCGGCGCCCACAGGGTGACGCCGTAGACGCCGGTCTGCGCCCCGAGATTGCCCAGCCACGACACCACCAGGCTGCGCGGATGCTTGAAGAGATCGAGCCACGACGTCGTGCGCACGCCGGCATCGCGCGCCGTCGGCAGCGGCAGGCTCTTCGGATCGACCTGCAGCGCCCAGGCCAGCGACGTGCGTGCCTCCTCGTAGCGGCCCATGCGCGCCAGCCAGCGCGGCGACTCCGGCACCCAGATGCGCACCAGCAGGGTGAGGAACGCCGGCAGCACGCCGATGGCGAACAGCCCCTGCCAGCCGATCGTCGGCGTCAGGTAGCCCGCCATCAGGGCGCCGATGCCCACCCCGATGGGAATGAACACGGTGACCAGCCCGCTCACGAAGCCGCGCTTGGACGAAGGCACGAACTCCTGCACCAGCGGCAGGTCGACGCAATAAAGCCCGCCGACCCCGAAGCCGACGAAGAAGCGCATGACGGTGAGATAGATCCAGCCGTTCTCCGGCGTGAAGTACAGCAGCCCGGTGGCGAGCGAGAAGTTCAGCACCGTGGCGATGAACACCTTGCGCCGCCCGATGCGGTCGGCCATCCAGCCCCAGACCATGGCGCCGATCATGGCGCCGATGCCCGACGACAGCAGGATCACCGCCGACATGCCGTAGGTGAGCTTCCACGGCCCGATGATGAAGGCCAGCACGAAGCCGATCAGGAAGTAGTCGAAGAACTCCAGCGCGCTGCCGACGATGGCGGCGAACACGATCTTCTTCTGGTTGGTGGTCAGCGCCGTCTGCCGGTCCAGCACCGCGAACATGGGGCCGCTCCGTTTCCTCCGACAGGCCCGCCGCTATCGATCATGCTGACGTGCGTGCGTTCACCTGTCGGACCGAACCGTAGGCCCGTGCCGAGGATCGATGAACAACCCGGGCGCAACACAGCCATGCGCCGTGATGAGAAGAGAAGAGAAGAGAAGAGAAGATTCACCACAGAGGCACAGAGGACACAGAGGGACACAGAGAGCAGCCAGGGCGCACCCCTCGGCGTGCGCCACGACTATTCTCTGTGCTCCTCAGTGCCCTCTGTGCCTCTGTGGTAAATCTTCTCTTCTTTCTTCTCTCGCGATACCTCAGCCGAGGCGATCGACGCACATCATCCCACCGTCTTCAGGAAATCCGTCACCGCCTGGTTGAACGCCTGCGGCTGGTGCAGGTTGGCGGCGTGGCCGGCGGCCGGGATCACGACCTTGCGCGCGCCGGGAATTTTCTTCGCCATGTAGTCTGTCGCGGCGAGGAAGTTCTTGTCGTCGGCGCCCACCAGCACCAGGGTCGGCACCGCGATACCCTCGAGCGAGCGGATCACGCGGTCATCGGCCTGGGCCAGCATGCCGCGCGCCGCGCCCGCCAGCCCGTCGGCCGAGCGATGCTTGCCC
The DNA here is from genome assembly GCA_035279205.1 of Vineibacter sp. GTDB lineage: Bacteria > Pseudomonadota > Alphaproteobacteria > Reyranellales > Reyranellaceae > Vineibacter. The sequence goes on along the minus strand of DATEIF010000517.1, from coordinate 215 downwards.
AGCCGCACCTCGTCGCTGGTGCCCAGCGCATCGAGCCCGCGTGCCTCGAGATCGGCGGCGCGCTTGTGCGCCGTGGTGTTCCAGCCCTGGCGCGCCTCGTCGTTCTTGAAGCCCGGCCCGGTGTCGAACAGCATCAGCGCGCGCGTCATCGCCGGATGCGTGGCATGGAAGGCGAGCGACATGTAGCCGCCCAGCGACAGGCCGGCGATCACCGC
>DATEIF010000516.1:0-13060 GCA_035279205.1 Vineibacter sp. | reverse complement strand
CATGCCGATGGCCACCGCGCCGGCGGCGACCACCAGGAAACCGATCAGGACGAGAGGACGAACAAGCTTTCTGATCATGAATGCCAGGCGTTCCGACCGCCCCTCCCCTCGACCGCGTCGAGGCTCACATTTTGCCCCTTCATAGCCGAGAATCGCCGGCCAGACGCACTGCGATTTGAGCCACCCGGGACCGGGCCGGCCGGCAGGGTCACGGCCGGACGGCCAATTGCCTGGGTCAGGCTGACGAACCATACGCGTTTCAAGACAATGTCCCCGATCTCGCCCTCTATGGCACAGTACGGATGGACCGGCCGGTCCATCCCCCAATCCGCCGGACAGGGGACGCGCAGATGATGACATTGTCACGGCACGGGCCGTCATGGATGTGAAAGGAAGGTCGACCATGCAGCGTCTGCCGGAACAGGGCGTGGCCTGGGCGGAACTCGAGCGGCAGATGCAGGCGGCCAAGGAGAAGGACGTCGATTGGGTGCACGGCCGGGCTGCGGTTTACATCCACTATGCCGGCGACGATGTCCTGGAGGTGGCGAAGAAGGCCTACCAGATGTTCTTCTCTGAGAACGGCCTGGGCCTGCGCGCCTTCCACAGCCTGGCCAAGTTCGAGAGCGAGGTCGTCGGCATGGGGCTCAGCCTCCTGAACGGCGGCAATGCCGGCCGCGGCGCGATGACCACCGGCGGAACCGAGAGCATCTTCCTGGCGGTGAAGGCGGCACGCGACTGGGCGCGCCAGGCGATGCCCGTCGTCGGCACGCCGGAGATCGTGCTGGCCCGCACCGCGCACCCGGCCTTCGACAAGGCCGCGCACTTCATGGGCCTGCGCACCGTGCGCGTGCCGGTCGGGGCCGACTTCACCGCCGATGTCGCGGCCATGCGCGGCGCCGTCACGCCGCAGACCGTGATGATCGTCGGCTCGGCGCCGGCTTACCCGCATGGCGTCGTCGATCCGATCGCGGCGCTTGCCGCGTTGGCCACCGAGAAGAACCTGTGGATGCATGTCGATGCCTGCGTCGGCGGCTACATCGCACCGTTCGCCAAGAAGCTCGGCGCACCGATCGCCGATTTCGACTTCGCCGTGCCGGGCGTCACCTCGATCTCGGCCGACCTGCACAAGTATGGTTACACGGCCAAGGGCGCCTCGACCCTGTTCTTCCGCGATGCCGACGCCTTCGGCTTCATGGCGTACGATTTCGACAACTGGCCGCGCGGACGCTACCTCACCAACACGCTGGTGGGCACGCGTGCCGGCGGCGCCATCGCGGCCGCCTGGGCCGTGATGAACTATCTCGGCGAGGCCGGCTACCTGCGCGTCACCGAACGCATCCTCGCCACCCGCCGCGCCTATGAAGATGGTCTGCGCGCGCTCGGCCTCACCGTGTGGGGCCGGCCGGAGCTGGGCATCCTCGCCTACGGTTCCGACAGCCACGACATTCAGGCGATCGGCGAGCGACTGGCGAGCAAGGGCTGGCTGGTCGGCTATCTGACCGAGCCCATGGGTATTCACCTGATGTTGAACCTGACGCACGAGCCGGTGGTCGATGCCTATCTGGCCGACGTCGCCTGGGCGATGAAAACGGCCGACAAGCGCATAAGCACTGCTCATGCGGCGACCTATTGAACGGTGCCTGGGCGCACCTTACTTGCGTCCGGCATGATCCAAGGAATAGCGACATGATCGAGGCCCGCACCGGCCATCACAGTCTCCGCCCCGGTTTGTTGCGTGCCCCCAATGGAGGTGGTATGCCGCGCGGGCTGATATCAGCGCATGTCGTCATGCCATCGTCGCATTGTGCCGTGCACTGATGCGCTTTTGGGCAGATAGCGAGGCAACCTTGATGGCCCGACGCGACCCAAGGGTTCTCCCCCAGCCACGCCGTATCGCATGGCGCTCCACCTTCACCGCTTTGGGTCTGCTGCTGGGAACGATGCTTGCCGACGGCGCAAGCGCCCAAGCACCGCAAACGCCGCCGGCGGTCACGGTGGCTGCGCCCCTGCAACGCGAAGTCGTCGAATACGATGAATTCACCGGCCAGTTCGCGGCCGTCGAACAGGTCGAGCTGCGCTCGCGCGTCAGCGGCTACCTGCAATCGCATCACTTCGAGGAAGGCCAGATCGTCAAGAAGGGCGACCTGCTGTTCGTCATCGATCCGCGGCCGTTCGAAGCGGCGCTGGCATCGGCCCGCGCCCAGGTCGTGCAGGCGGAAGCGCGCGTCGATCTCGCGACGCGCCAGCTGGCGCGCGCTGCGGAACTGCGCGGACGCGATTTCGTCGCCGCCAGCACGTTCGACGAACGCCAGCAGGAGCAACGGGTAGCGACGGCGGCCGTGGAGATCGCCAAGGCGGCGGTGCGCACAGCCGAGCTCGACGTGGAGTTCAGCCGTATCCTGGCGCCGGTCAGCGGCCGCATCGGTCGTCGCGAGGTCAGCGACGGCAACCTGGTGAGCGGCGGCTCCGGCAGCGGCAACACGCTGCTCACCACCATCGTATCGATCGACCCGATCTATTTCGTGTTCGACATGAGCGAGGGGGATTTCATCGCCTACCAGCGCGCGGTGCAATCCGGCAAGCTTCAGTCGACCCGCGATTCCATTCCTGTCTTCGCGCGGCTGCGTGACGAGCCCGATTGGCCGCGCGAGGGCAAGCTGAATTTCGTCGACAACCAGGTGAACCGCAGCGCCGGCACGATCCGCGCCCGCGCCGTCTTTCCCAATGCCGATGGCTTCCTGACGCCAGGACAATTCGGCCGCATCCGCTTGCCGGGTTCTGAGCCCTACAAGGCGATGCTGATCCCCGACAGCGCCATCCTGACCGACCAGTCGCAGAAGATCGTCATGACGGTGAATGCCGAGGGCGTGGTGGTGCCGAAGATGGTGCGGCAGGGTCCGATCTATGACGGCCTGCGCATCATCCGCTCCGGCCTCGCGCCGGAGGATCGCGTGATCATCAACGGCCTGGTACGGGCACGCCCCGGTGCCAAGGTCACGCCGCAGCCGGGCGAAATCAAAGGCGCCGGCGAACGTCGGCCGGGATGACGTCATGCGGTTCACGCACTTCTTCATCGACCATCCGATCTTCGCCACCGTTCTCTCCGTCCTGATCACCATCATCGGTGCGGCGGCGTATTTCACATTGCCCGTCGCGCAGTTTCCCGACATCGCGCCGCCGACGATCGAGGTGCGCACGTCCTATCCCGGCGCCTCCGCCCAGGTGATCAGCGACACGGTGGCAACGCCCATCGAGCAGGAGATCAACGGCGTCGAGAACATGCTCTATGTCTCGAGCCAGGCCACCGGCGATGGCCAGCTCGTGATCCAGATCACCTTCGCGCTGGGCACCAACCTCGACACCGCGCAGGTGCTGGTGCAGAACCGCGTCGCCATCGCCGAGCCGCGCCTGCCCGAGGAGGTGCGCCGCATCGGCGTGACGGTGCGCAAGAGCTCGCCCGACCTGATGATGGTGATCCATCTCAGCTCGCCCGATGCCAGCCGCGACCTGCTCTACATCTCGAACTACGCCACCCTGCAGATCAAGGACGTGCTGGCCCGCCTCGACGGCGTCGGCGACGTGCGCGTATTCAGCGCCCGCGACTACGCCATGCGGATCTGGCTCGATCCCGACCGCATCGCCGCGCGCGGCCTGACCGCGACCGAAGTGGTGGCAGCGCTGCGGGCCCAGAACGTACAGGTCTCGGCCGGCGTGCTGAACCAGCCGCCGATCCCGCGGCCCTCGGCGTTCCAGCTCAACATCGAGGCCCTGGGCCGCCTGCAGGATCCGCGGCAGTTCGAGAACATCATCGTGCGCAACGACCCCGATGGCCGCGTGACGCGCGTGCGCGACATCGGGCGGGTCGAGCTGGGTGCCCAGGACTATACCACTAACGGCTACCTGGAGCAGCGCGAGGCCCTGCCGCTGCTGGTGTTCCAGCGTCCCGGCTCCAATGCGCTCGAGACCGCGGCCCGCCTGAAGGCGACGATGGAGCGGCTCTCGAAGTCGTTTCCGCCCGGCCTCCACTACGACATCAAGTACAACCCGACCGAGTTCATCCAGCAATCGGTCGACGCGGTCGTGCACACGATCTTCGAGGCCGTGATCCTGGTCGTGCTGGTCGTGATCCTGTTCCTGCAGACCTGGCGCGCCTCGCTGATCCCGATCATCGCCATCCCGATCTCGCTGGTCGGCACGTTCGCCGTCCTGGCGGCGATGGGCTTCTCGCTCAACAACCTGTCGCTGTTCGGCCTGGTGCTGGCGATCGGCATCGTCGTCGACGATGCCATCGTCGTGGTCGAGAACGTCGAGCGCAACCTGCGCAACGGCATGAGTCCGCGCGACGCGGCGCACGAGACCATGGACGAGGTCGGTGGCGCGCTGATCGCCATCGCCGTCGTGCTGTCGGCGGTGTTCATCCCGGCTGCCTTCATCCCCGGCATCTCCGGCCAGTTCTTCCGCCAGTTCGCCGTCACCATCGCGGCCGCGACGCTGATTTCGTGCTTTGTGTCGCTGACCTTGAGCCCGGCGCTGTGCGCCATCCTGTTCAAGCCGCACCAGGCGCATGCGACGCCGTCACCGCTGACACGGCCGTTCATCGCCTTCTTCGACGGTTTCAATCGGGGCTTCGATCGGCTGGCGTCGTTCTACGGCCGCACGACCGCCCGGCTGGTGCGGCTCATCGCCGTGGTGCTCGCCGTCTATGTCGGCCTGCTGGGTCTGACCGGCTGGCAGTTCGGGCGCGCACCGACCGGGTTCATCCCGCAGCAGGACCAGGGCTACCTGATCACCGTGTTCCAGCTGCCACCGGGCGCGTCACTGGCCCGTACCGACGAGGTGGTACGCCGCGCCGCCAAGGAGATCATGCAGATCCCCGGCGTGGAGTCGCTCGCCGCCTTCGCCGGCTTTGACGGTGCCACCTTCACCAACGCCTCCAATGCCGGCGCGATCTTCGTGGTGGAGAAGAGCTTCGAGGAACGGGCCAAGACCGGCATCACGCAGGACCAGATCCAGGCCGAATTGACGCGCCGCCTCGGCGCCTTTCAGGAAGCGTTCATCATCACTATCAAGCCACCGCCAGTGCGCGGCATCGGCAACGCCGGCGGCTTCAAGATGATGATCCAGGATCAGCGCGGCCGCGGGCCCGAAGCGCTGGCTGCGGCCGTGCAGGCCCTCAGCCAGGCGGCGACGCAGTCGGGCGACGTGGCGGGCCTGTTCTCGCTCTTCAACACGCGGACCCCCAAAATCTACGCCGACATCGACCGCGTCCAATCGGAGATCCTGGGCGTACCGGCCAGCCGCGTGTTCGAGACGCTGGAGATCTATCTCGGCTCGTCCTTCGTCAATGAGTTCAACCTGCTCGGTCGCACCTATCGCGTGACGGCCCAGGCCGACGGCCAGTTCCGCCAGGATCTGCACGCGATCGCCAACCTCAAGACGCGCAACGACGCCGGCGAGATGGTGCCGATCGGCGCCGTCGCCACGTTCCGCGACCTGACCGGCGCCTACCGGGTGCCGCGCTACAACCTTTATCCTGCCGCCGAACTGCAGGGTTCGGCAGCGCCCCGCCGCTCGACCGGCCAGTCGCTGGCAACCATGGAGCGCCTGGCCGCCAGCGAACTGCCGGACGGCTTTTCCTTCGAGTGGACCGAGCTTGCCCTGCAGGAGAAGCTTGCCGGCAATTCCGGCTTGCTGGTCTTCGTGGCTGCCGCGGTCTTTGTCTTCCTGTTGCTGGCGGCGCAGTATGAAAGCTGGTCCTTGCCGCTGGCGGTGATCCTGATCGTGCCGATGTGCCTGTTGGCAGCCGTCAGCGGCATTCTCCTGCGCGGCATGGACGTCAACATCCTGGTCCAGGTCGGCTTCGTCGTGCTGGTAGGCCTGGCCGCCAAGAACGCCATTCTCATCGTCGAGTTCGCACGCCAGGCGGAAGCCGAGGGACAGGACCGCTTCACTGCCGCGGTCGAGGCGGCGCGCACCCGGCTGCGGCCGATCCTGATGACATCCTTCGCCTTCATCCTCGGCGTCGTGCCGCTGGCGATCGCCACCGGTGCCGGCGCCGAGATGCGCCAGTCGCTGGGCACCGCGGTGTTCTTCGGCATGCTGGGCGTGACGATCTTCGGCCTCATCTTCACGCCGGTCTTCTATGTCGCGGTGCGCGGCCTGTTCGCCAAGCGACCGCCGAAGGCCGCCGCACCTCATGACACGCCCCCGCCCTCCGATGGGCCGGCGCCCGAGCCTCAACAGGGCGGCGCATGAGCGGAGAACCGACGTGACGCCAGAAATCGACGTCGCCACCTTGGCGCGCATGCGCCGCGATGGCGCGCCGCACGTGGTGCTTGATGTGCGCGAGCCGCCGGAAGTGGCGATCTGCGTCATTGCGGAAAGCCTGTGCATCCCCATGCAGCAGATCCCCGGGCAACTGCAGGCACTGCCGCAGGACCAGCCGCTGGTCGTCCTCTGCCATCACGGTGTGCGCAGCGCGACCGTAACGGCGTTCCTGCAGCGCAACGGCTTCGACAACGCCGTGAACCTCGCCGGCGGCATCGACGCGTGGGCCCGGCTGGTTGAAACCGACATGCCGCGGTACTAGGTCCTTCCTATGGCTGACGTTTCCACCATTGCACCCGCAGCCGCGGCCGGGGTACCACCCGTCGCGCTGTTTCCGTTCGACAACAGCTATGCGCGCCTGCCGGACCGGTTCTTCGCCCGGCTGGCGCCGACAGCGGTGCCGGAGCCGCGGCTGGTCAAGCTCAACCTCGCGCTGGCCCGGGCGCTGAACCTCGATCCCGAGCAGCTTGCCGCCCCCGCGGGCGTCGAGACTCTCGCGGGCAACCGGCTGCCGCCCGGCGCCGAACCACTGGCCATGGCCTATGCCGGGCATCAGTTTGGCAACTGGGTGCCGCAACTGGGCGACGGTCGCGCGCTGCTGCTGGGCGAAGTGATCGACCGCCAGGGCGTCCGCTACGACATCCAGCTCAAGGGAGCGGGGCGCACGCCGTTCTCGCGCTCGGGCGATGGCCGCGCGGTGCTCGGTCCCGTGCTGCGCGAATACATCGTCAGCGAAGCGATGGCGGCGCTGGGTATCCAGACGACCCGCTCGCTGGCCGCCGTCACCACCGGTGAGCAGATCTTCCGCCAGGGGCTGCTGCCCGGGGCGGTGCTCACGCGCGTCGCCCGCAGCCATGTGCGGATCGGCACGTTCCAGTTCTTCGCCAGCCGCGGCGACATCGATGGCGTGCGCCTGCTCGCCGACTATGTGATCGCCAGGCTCTACCCGCACGCGGCACAAGCGCCCCAGCCCTATCGTGCCCTGCTCGATACCGTCATCGAGCGCACCGCATCGCTGGTCGCCAGCTGGCAGCTGATCGGCTTCATCCACGGCGTGATGAACACCGACAACATGTCGATCGCGGGCGAGACCATCGACTATGGTCCTTGCGCCTTCATGGATACCTATCATCCGGGCACCGTCTACAGCTCGATCGACGCCGGCGGCCGCTATGCCTATGGCAATCAGCCGCGCATCGCGCACTGGAACCTCGTTCAGCTCGCGCAGGCGCTGCTGCCGTTGCTGGGCGATGACGCGGACGCTGCGGTCGCCACGGCGCAGGAGGCGATCGATACCTTCCCCGCCCGCTTCGAGGCGGCCTGGCTGGCCGGCCTGCGCCGCAAGCTCGGCCTGGCGCAGGCGCACGACGGCGACAAGGCGCTTGCCCAGGATCTCCTCGATCGCATGGCGGCAAATTCCGCCGACTTCACGCTGACCTTCCGCCATCTGAGCGACGCGGTGGACGGCGATCCGGCGGCGAGCGCGGCGGTGCGCGGTCAGTTCGACGATCCCACGGCATTCGACGTCTGGGCCGCGCCATGGCGGCAACGCCTGGCGCAGGAAGGCCGCACCGCTGCCCAGTGCCGGGCCGACATGCGCGCCGCCAACCCGGCGTTCATCCCGCGCAACCACCGGATCGAGGCGGTGATCCAAGCCGCACAATCCGAAGCGGATTTCACGCTGCTGGAAGAGCTCGTCACCGTTCTCGCCATGCCCTACGACGACCAGCCGCAGCTTGCGCACTATGCCCAGCCGCCCGAGCCGCACGAGGTGGTGCAGCAGACCTTCTGCGGCACCTGAGCTACAGCGCCGATATACAGGCGGACAGATCCCGGATTGACGGTCTGGTGTCCGCCGACTCCACGCGCGCCACGTGCTGGGCAATCACGCCCGCCATTTCCTTGGCATGGGTCGAGATCACGAAGTGCGCCGCACCGACGATCGTGACGATGTCGGCGTCCGCCATGTGCCACGCCAGCAGCTCGTTGGCGCGCCGAACAGCCGGATGGCTGTCGCCGCCGCGCACGACGAGGGCTGGAATCCTGACGCCCGCGAGCGCCGTCGGTGTCAGCGGGAAATTATAGGCGCTGGCCCAGTCGAGAATGTTGACCGCCGTCGTGTCGATGGCGTACTGGCGCACCCGCGGTGGCCAGGCGGCAAAGGTACCGGCACCGCCATAGAAGTCGATCATCGCCTCGATTGCCGTGCTCTCGCCGGCATGGAACCGGGCGAAGTAGGCATCCGTCATCGTGCGGAAGGCGCGATAATGCCTGTCCTCGCCCGTGTGCCGCAGCACCTCGGCCGCCGGTGCTTCGATGATCGTCAGGCTGCGCAGCGGTACGTTGCGCCTCAGCGCCACGGCCAGCGAGACCAGGCCGCCGAACGAATGGCCCACGAGGTGAACCGGAACGTGCGCGCGCCTGATGACGGCTTCCAGAGCATCGGCCTCATGTGCAATGTCGACGTCCGACGCCGACCGGCGTTCCGCCGTCCGGCCATAACCCAGCAAGCTGGTTGTCACCCACCGAAAGCCGTTGTCCCAGTGCGAGACGATGGGCCGCCACGCGGCGCCCGTGCTGCACGATCCGGGCACGAGGACGACGGTCGGACCGCCGCCACCTTCCTCGTAGTCGATGCATCCATTTTCATCGTTGATCATGACGCTGGCGTCCTGGGCACGGATAAAAGAGCGAGGCCGACACGGCGGCCGGCCTCATGCACGTCCCTCGCCCGAAGCGCTACTCCCATTTGGGAATGGATCAGGGTCGGTTACGTGTGCGACACCTAGCGGCGCGCGATGACGATCTCGAGATACTCGCCGGGTACGACCATGGTGTCGTCGCCCGAACGGTTGAACTGCTCGACGAGGGAGACGAGATCCTGTTGAAGCGCCGCCTGTGCCGGCGGCTGCAATGCCGCGAACGTCTTGAGGACCGGCCCGTAGTAGTTCTTGAAGATGTCCAGCCAATGCGCCGCCGAACGATAGCGGAACACGAAATGCCGCCGCTCTGCCTTGATCGACGCCGCCTGCGATCCGAACATCTCGGTGATCCGCGCCGGCGTGCCCCACAGGGCCGGCGACTTGGCGCCGGGTGGCGGCGGCAGATGCTTGCCGATCGTCTTGAACAGCTGGCCGATGAAGCCTTCCGGCGTCCAGTTGGCCATGCCGATCTTGCCGCCGGACCTGCAGACGCGGGCCAGCTCGGCCGCGGCACGATCGTGATCGGCCGTGAACATGACCCCGAACGTCGAAACGACGGCATCGAAACTGCTGTCCGCGAACGGCATCGCTTCGGCGTCGGCCTCGCGGAACTGGATGGCGAGCCTCTCGGCCTCGGCACGTTCGCGGGCCCGATCGAGCAGGGCCGGCACGTAGTCGGTGGCGGTCACATCGCACCAGCGGCGCGCCGCGGCGAGCGAGACATTGCCGTTGCCGGCCGCCACGTCGAGCACCGTCTGCCCGGAGCGAAGGTCGAGGGCTTCGCACAGCGCCTCGCCCACGATCTGCAGGGTGGTGCCGACGATGGCATAGTCGCCGGACGACCAGGCACCCTGCTGACGGGCCTTGAGCGCTCCCAGATCGATCGAATCGGACGGCCGGCTGGGGGCCGTCGCAACGGCTGATGACACCATGATCGCACTCCGTCCGGGCTGTGGTTCCTGCTATGCTGTCGTCCTGCCCGTTCAAACGACCAGCTGTCATGGCATTGGTGTCATGACCTTGTTTCAGCGTACCGGGCTCCCGTGGGTGTGAGCGTGGGAGGCGGCATGGAAGTGCCCGTGGATTCGCGTTCATCCGACAGGGCCGGTACCGGCGTGTCCCTGCGGGTCAGCCTGCTCGGCCCCCTGACGGTCCATCGCGACGGCGTTCCACAGGCGCTGCCGGCCTCGCGCAAGGTGCGCGCTCTGCTCGCCTATCTGTTACTGGCACCCCGGGCCGTCACACGCAGCCAGCTCTGCGAACTGCTGTGGGATTCACCCAACGATCCGCGCGGCGAACTGCGCTGGTGCCTCAGCAAGATCAGGGGACTTATCGATACGCCGCACCGACGCCGGGTGAATACCCGTGCCGACGCGGTGAGTCTCGACCTCGCGGACGCCTCCGTCGATGCCATCGACGTGAACAACGCCGTTCAAGCCGGCATTGAAACGCTGGCGCTGGAGCGGCTGCGGGCATTGTCCACAGCGCTGTCGCAGGACTTCCTCGAGAGGCTGGAGATCGACCGTTGCCCCGCCTTCACCGGCTGGCTCGTGGCACAGCGCCAGCGGTTTCGCAGCTGCCACACCGCCGTGCTGGATTGCCTGGTCGGCCGCGTTGCCGATGACGAAATCTTCGCGCACCTCGAAACATGGCGACAACGCGCGCCCTTCGACCGCCGTGTGCATTCGGCCCTTCTGGACGCCCTGGCACGGTGCGGACGCTTGCGCGAGGGCGACGAGCATGTGGCGGCGACAGCCCGCCTGTTCGAGGCGGAGGGGCTCGATCCCACACCAGTCCGCCAGGCCTGGCGCGCCGCCAGAGCCAGGAAGAGCGATGCGCCGCCGCGGGCGACGAGCACCATCCGCGTGAGCGCCGCAGCCGACAACCGGGAAGATGCCGATCAGCCTGCCCGGCGCCGCGCATCGATCGCCGTGATGCCCTTCGTGGATCGCAACATGGCAACGGCAGTGCCCGGCGGCCCGGGGGATGGCCTGGCCCACGACGTGATCACGCGACTGGCCAAGCTGCGCAGCCTCTTCGTGATCGCGCAGGGCACGGTCTTTGCGCTGCGCGACCGCAGCATCGCACCGGCGGAAGTCGGCCGTCTATTGAACGTCGACTACGTCGCGAGCGGTTGGCTGCGGCATACCGGCAGGCGGGTCGCCATCGCCGTCGAGCTCGCCGAAACGCGTACGGCGCGCATCGTCTGGGCGGAGGTCTTTGACCACGCGATCGACGACTCGCTCTGGGTCTTTGACGAGATCGGCAACCGGATCGTGGCATCCATCGCCCATGAGATCGAGACCCTGGAGCGTAACCGCGCCATCCTGCAGCCGCCCAACTCGCTCAATGCATGGCAAGCGCATCACCGCGGCCTGTGGCACATGTACCGCTTCAACAAGGCCGACAACGACAGCGCCCAGCATTTCTTCGAGACCGCGGTGCGGTTGGACCCCACGTTTGCCCGGGCGTACGCGGGGCTCTCGTTCACGCACTTCCAGAACGCATTCCAGGGCTGGGCGGACCGCGCCGTGGAAATCGACCGGGCGATGGCCACGGCGGGACAGAGCCTGCTGGTCGATGACCGCGATCCGACGGCCCATTGGGCGATGGGACGGGCCCTGTGGCTGCAGGGCCGCCCCGATCATGCCGTCGCCGAACTGGAGAGCGCACTCGAGCTGAGCCCGAATTTCGCGATGGGCCATTACACACTGGCTTTCGTGCAGGCGCAGGCCGGTGATCCGCAGTCGGCCATCCGTTCCGCCGACCACTCTCGGCACCTGAGCCCGTTCGACCCTCTGCTGTTCGGCATGCTTGGTGCGCGCGCGATGGCGCTGGTGCGCCTGGGCCAGTACGACGACGCGGCCGGTTGGGGCATCAAGGCTGCGGCACGGCCCAATGCCCACGCGCATATCCTGGCGATCGCCGCCTACTGCCTGGCACTGGCCGACCGCCTCGAGGAGGCGCAGGGCTATGCGGCCGCCATCCGCAGGACGGTGCCCGCCTACCATGTGAACGACTTCCTCACGGCGATGCGGTTTGCACCGGACGACGCGGCACGGTTCCGCGCCGGCGCCCGGCGCATCGGCATGGGATGATTGCTTAGCGCTCAGGTGAGCCGAATGACGGCCTCGTCGTAGCGATCCGTGCCCATGCGCAGTCGTCCGCCATCGAAGATCTGGCGCTCGGCAATCCAGTCGCGTGACTGCGCGAATGCCTCCGCGGTGTAGGGCTCGAACACGATCCGCTCGCCAGGGCCCCAGCGGCGCGTATCCATGACGGCGTGATAGCGGTCGGGGAATTCGTTCTTGTAGTAGTGCGTGTAGCGTTCCGGCCGCAGATCGATGTCGCGTTGCGCACGCTTCAGGGCGCGAAGGAACCGTCTGAGGTCCTCTTCATCCGGATTGCCGGTGATCATCGATGCGATCATGAAGGTGGTATCGATGATCTTGCGATAGCCGAGCTGCTCGGCGAGATAGTACGGGCCGCTGAACAGCGTCGAGGCTCGCGACGCGCCGTCCAGCAGGTTGTCCAGCCGCTTGAATAGCATGCCATCCGCGAAGGACAGGTTGATTTGGTCCGTCGCCAGATACTGTTCCAGCGCCTGGATGGTCGCATAGTGGCTGCCGGACTGGTAGCCGACGGAGACCGGCACGCCGGCGAGATCCTCCGGCCTGCGGATCGGCGAGTCGGCCGGCACGAAAACGCCGGCCGGCGCGACGGAATAGATGTCGGCCCACAGCTTGCCGTGACCGTTCGATGCCGCGACGTTCACGGTCCAATGGCAGGCACAGTTCACATCGGATGTGCGGCCCTTCTCGAATTCCTGATAGGCGCCCGACTTCTGTCCGGCCTGGTCATGCAACTTGCCGTCGGTCGACCGGATCGTTTCCTGGAAGACGTAGTCGAGGCCTTCGTCGGTGAAGTAGCCCTTCTCCTGGGCAACCCATTCCTGGAGCCGGAAGTGCGGCTGGATGACGAATTTCTGGTTCTTCACGAGGATCTCCTTCCTATCAGGACGATCACCTGAC